>NZ_JBNHIC010000008.1:0-116798 GCF_059092905.1 Arthrobacter sp. B0427-1-12
CGGCGGACCGAGTCCGCCGCGGGGCGCAGGCGTTGCTTCTCCAGGAAGGCTACTTCTTCCGCAGGCCTTCCAGGACGTTGGCGGGCCGCTGCATCTCCCCATGCCGTGCGCCCAGGACGATCACGGTTCCGGCGAAGGCCGGGATGACCCACTGCAGGAACTTGAGCTGGCCCTGTGCCGCCTTCAGCTCATCGGAGGCCGTGGGCGAGGGCTCCGTGGCGCCCTCGGCCCCCTCCTCCGAGAGCTTCTCCACCTTCTTGCCGACCCCACGCGAGTACAGCGTGACGGCCGCACCTGCAACTGTCACCGCGGCCTTGATGATCGTGAGCCGCTTGACGTCCGCCTGCTTGGCCAGCCGCCCCTTGTTGTCCGCGACGAGGAACGCCCCCGCCACAAGGTGGGAGACGAAGGCTGCGGTCTGGAGCGGTGCCCACTTCTTCCAGCCCGCGTTGGAGAGGCGGGTCCGCTCGGTCGGGTCCTTGGCCTCCGATGTTGCCCCGTTCAGCCCGACGGCCCCCATCAGGGAACCGCCAAACCAGGCTGCCGCGGTAAGGTCGTGGACGGAACGGGCAAAAAGATTGTCTGTCATGGTGCACTCCTGGTCGTTCCTGGTTGTTGGATTCGGATAGGCATCCATAAGCCAACTTACTATTTAGGACGGGGAACGGGAAGAGCCAAAGTCGGGCCGCGCAGCCCGACACCATGGCCGCTTACCTTGACCGCAGTCGGAAACCTGGCATAGGCTCGGCGATCGTTCCCATTCTGCGGCCCGGTCCGCAGGTGATCCTGTCCCCCGATCTTCCGGAGGAATCCATGACCATTCCAGCTGCCTCTGCCCCTGTCCGTCTGAAGGTGGAAGCCTCCCATCCGCTGGAAGCGGAAGAACACCTCAACGCCGCCATTGCCGAACTGCAGCGCCTGGCTATGGCCGAGCGCCGGCAGGGCATCCTCATCACCCGAACCGCCCCCGGCTGCTACACCGTCGCCCTCAGCGACCTGGTGCCCTTCGGCCAGACCCTGGAGGACCCCGAGGAACCGGCTCCGGTTTCCTGATTCCAGCTCACGACGCCGGCACCTAGCCACCTGCCCAAGGGGGGTCTAGTCTGGAGCCACCTTTGCGGACCACCTGTGAGCAGGAGGAACCATGCCCGGCCTTTCCCAGCACCAGCAGTCGAAACAACCCCGCAGCATCCTGGCCGGTCCATACGGCCACCCGTTCCACCCAATCCTGATCACCATTCCCATCGGCGTCTGGACGGCGGCCCTGGTCTTCGATCTGGTGGCGATGTTCACCGGCGACACCGAAGTGTTCGAACGCGGCGCCCTGTGGCTGACCGGCATCGGCATCGTCGGTGCCCTCCTGGCGGCGATCTTCGGATTCCTCGATTATCTGCAGCTGGCCGCGGGCACTCCCGCCCGCCGCACGGCTACCATCCACATGGTGCTCAACCTGGCCGTGACGGTGCTGTTCATTGCCGTGTTCCTGGTACGTTCCGCAGTCGGCTATGACGAGGTCAGCATCGCGGCCTTCATCATCAGCCTGGTCGCGCTGGGCCTGCTGGGCGCCTCGGGGAACCTCGGCGGCAAGCTCGCCTACCACTACGGTGTCCGGGTGGCTGACGAGCAGACCCAAAGCGAAGGGTTCCGGTGAGGGGCCGGCACCGCGCCCCGGTCGTCGTCATTACCGGAGCGTCCAGCGGCATTGGCCGCGCCGCAGCGCTCGGCTTCGCCCGGAAAAGGGTCTGCCTGGTGCTGGCCGCCCGCAGCGCAACCAGCCTGGAGGACGTGGCCGCCGAATGCCGGCAGCATGGAGCCCAGGCGCTTGTTGTCCCCACCGAGGTCTCCGAGGAAGCCCAGGTACAGAACCTGGCGCGCGCCGCCGTCGAACATTTCGGCCGGATCGACGTGTGGGTGGGAGCAGCGGCGGCGTACGCCTACGGCACCGTGGAACAGACACCGCCGGAGGTCTTCGAGCGGCTGCTGAAGGTGAACCTGACCGGGCAGCTCCACGGTGTGCGGGCGGTCCTGCCCACGTTCCGGGCGCAGGGCCTGGGCACCCTGATCCTGGTGGGCTCCGTTTTCTCGAAGATCGCTGCTCCCTATGTGTCGGCCTATGCGGCCAGCAAGTTCGGCCTCGCTGGCTTCAGCCAGTCGCTGCGCCAGGAACTGCTCGCGGAGAAGGGCATCCACGTGTGCCTGCTGCTTCCTGCGACGATCGACACCCCGATCTACCAGCATGCGGCCAACTACACGGGCCGGGAAGTCCATCCGCTGCCGCCGGTCGTCAGCCCGGAGCGGGTGGCGCGGGCCATCCTCCGGTTGGCCCAGCATCCGCGCCCCGAGACCGTCGTCGGCAGGATGCAGGGAAGCTTCATTCCCTTCCAGCGGGCGGCGCCGCAGGTCTATGACCGCGCTATCGCCCGGCTGATGGGCAGCTTGGGGGTGCGGGGTGACGGCGTTCGCGCTTCCGAAGGCACAGTGTTCACTCCCCTGCCGCTTTCCAACGCAGTTACGGGCGGATGGCGTTCGACGCGCGCCCGGCTGACCGCCGGCGGCTTGGCAGGTGCGGCAGCGGTGGTGGCATTCCGGCGCACTCGGGCAGGGCACTGACCAGCGCCTTCAGACAGGCCGGCCGCCCTCCGGGTGAACCATGGGAAACTCAGGGCATGGCACATTTCCCCTTGGGCGATTATGAGCGGTTTGTTCCGCAGCTTCCTTCCGGACAGATCCCGCGCTCGTCGTCGATGTGGACGTGGCGGGACCACCGGGTCCATTTGCAGCATGTGGGTGATCCGGATGCACCGGTCCGAATGCTGCTGGTCCATGGCGCCGGCGGAAACACTGCAGCCATGTGGCCCTACGCCGCTCATCTGTCCACGGTCGGCACGCGGGTGACGGTCCCTGACCTGCCAGGCTACGGCCTGACCGAGGTACCGGACCCCGGATCCGTCCGGTACCGCCATTGGCGGCAGCTGCTGATCGACCTGGTCGAGGCTGAGCAGGACGAACGGCCGCTGATGATCGTCGGCGCCAGCATGGGCGGACTGCTGGCCTACGATGCGGCCGCAGCGACCCGGAAGGCAGCGGCGCTGGTCGTGACCTGCCTGCTGGATCTCCGCGCCGGCCACGTCCGCGAGCGCCTGACCTGGCATCCCGCCCTGGCCCGGGCAGCCGGGCCTGCCATGCGCCTGCTCGCCGGTCCGCTGGCCGGCCTGCGGATGCCGATCCGGTGGATCGCGGACATGCGCCATATCGCCAACAACCCGGGCCTGGTGCAGGAAGTACTCAAGGACAAGCGGGGCGGCGGCGGACGGGTTCCATTGGGATGGATGCGCAGCTTCCTGGAAGCGGCCCCGGCGGTGGAGCCGGAGAGCTACACCGATACGCCCGTACTGATGGTCCATCCGGCCGACGACAGGTGGACGCCGCTGAAGGTCAGCAAGCCGTTCTTCGACCGGATCGCTGCCGAAAAGGAGCTGGTCATGCTCGAAGGCTGCGGCCACTTCCCGGCCGAGGAGCCGGGGTTCAGCCAGATGATCAAGGCAGTCCAGAGACTCCGCGACCGGCTGGTCTAAGTGTGCCGGAGCCACGGGCTCTTCCCTAACGCGAGTCCCTACCGCGGCTCCCTACCGCGTCACCGGCTCCGTGGCCTCCAGCATCCCCAGTTCCGCACGCCGCGGCATCCCCTCCCAGTCGCCGGGCACCAGGCAGGCGAACGCCCCCACCCGCACGGCGGTCCACAGCCGGTGTTCCACGCCGGCGCCGGCCAGCAGCTCCGCCACGTACCCAGCCACGAAGCCGTCGCCGGCGCCGACCGTGTCCACGGCCCGGACAGGCACGGCCGGCTGGACGTACGTGACGCCGTCGACCAGCGCGGTGCAGCCCTCCGCGCCCTGCTTGATCACCACCTGCGACGGTCCCAGTTCCGCCAGCCTACGGGCCAGCTTCAACGGATCGTCAGTGTGTCCGACGGCGAGCGTTGCCTCGTCCTCGCCGGCAAAGACCACATCCGCACGGGCCGCCAGCTTCCGAAACACCTGGCCGGCCACGTCTGGTGTCCAGAGCGCTGCCCGGTAGTTCAGGTCGAAGGAAACCAGCGTCCCGGCCTCGCGCGCGCAATCCACGGCATGGTCGACGGCGGCGGCTGCCGTCGCCGAAAGCCCCGGGGTGATGCCGGTGATGTGAAGCAGGCGGGCCTGCCGGATGGCGTCCTCCGGCACATCGCCGCGGTCCAGCCGGGAGCCAGCGCTGCCGCTCCGGTAGTACCAGACCCTCTGCGACTCCGCCGTGCGGCGTTCCTTGATCATTAGCCCGGTGGGTGCGGCAGAGTCGCGGACGGCCGCCGTCGTAATGTGCTCGGCGGCCAGTTCGCGCAGGATTTTATCGCCCAGGCTGTCAGCGCCCACCCTGCCGGCCCACGTCACCGACGTGCCCAGGCGCCGCAGCGCGATCGCGAAATTGCTCTCCGCGCCGCCCATGCCCAGGCTGAGCGTGGAAACGTGCTGCAGCGGGCCCGGGGTGTCCGCCCGCATCAGCGCCATGGTCTCGCCCAGGGTGACGACGTCGGTGGCCGCCTGGATGCCTGCCGTTGCGGTCATTTGCCGGTCCCCTTGGCCTGCCGCGCGGCAACCGCATCGGCGACCAGCCCGCTGACCCGCCGGGCTCGTTCGGTCAGCTGCGCCAGGTCGCCGCCGGCGAAGGCGTCCCTCAGCAGCGGCCCGCCCAGGCTGACCGCCAGCGCACCGGCCTTGATCCAGCCCGGCGCGTCATCGATCCCGACGCCGCCGCTGGGAATGACCTGCAGCTGTGGGAACGGACCACGCAGCTGCCCGATGTACCCCGGTCCCACGGTGGAGGCCGGAAACAGCTTCACCGCGGTGGCACCGGCAGTCCAGCCGGCCAGCAGTTCGGTCGGGGTCAGGCCGCCGGGGAAGACGGGGATGCCGCGCTCCACCGCCGTGCGGACCACGTCCAGGTTCATCACCGGTGTCACCAGGAACCGGGCGCCCTGGTCCAGGGCCAGAGCTGCCTCTTCCGGAACCGTGATGGTTCCGACGCCGATCTCCGCCGCGCCGCCGAACTCCTCCACGATGCGCGGGAGCAGGTCGTAGACGCCCTCGGTGCTCAGCGTCAGTTCGATCGAACGGACGCCGCCGCGGATCAGTGCGTCGATAACCGGCGCGTACTCGGAGGCATGCTTGGCACGCAGCACGGCGACGACGGGATTGTCCAGCAGGATGGCCGAGGGCGCGGGCCGGGAGGCTGTTGTTGGCGTAGTCATGTGGTTCATTCTCGTTCGTTTGTCTGAGTAGGCCAACCGGCCGCCGTCGGAACCTGGCCCCGCGCCTTGTCGACAGCAGCGCGACGCCGCCCGGGCGGAGGGGTGCCGAGTCTGCTCACTTTCTAGCGCCCTCAGCGCCGAAAACCAGGCGTGTTGCCGCAACACTCCGGGTTCCGGTTCTGGAACATGAGCAGTCTGAGCACGGGACCTGAAAGCACGACGCCGGGCGGCCACCTTATCGGGTGCCGAGCCTTGAGGTGTCGTTGCCGCAGGCGAAGCCAATGCTACGGACAGCCGACTGCGGGGACATCCGGGGCCCTACCGGAAGTATGCCGTCTGAACGCAGCACAGCACTGCTGCCCCGGCCGGCGAAGTCCGGCCGGGTAACCCGCGGCTGCGGAAGCAGTATTCAGGCTCAGGCGTAGAGCTGCGACGGTTTGTGGGTGGACTTCTCGATGTCCGCCGCCGTGGCCTCGATCAGCTGATGCGCCAGGTCCGCCAACGCCCGTGCCGCCGCCAGCTCATCGCCGATCGCGGGCACATCGGAGTCGGTCGGATTCAGCCGTGCCAGCCCGTTGCCTGTCAGTTCATTCTTGCCTTCAGCCTGCAGCCGCGCCGTGGCGCGCGTCTGGCCTTCGTGTTCGTCGATAACGACATTTACCGACCAGTTCTTCACTTCCATGGTGGTCGCCTCCTCGAAACAGAACCGAGGATCCCACCGTCAAGGTGGTCCGTCAAGAGTGCCGGACCCGGAGCCCCCAAGGACTCAGAAGGCCACCCGCGGCAGGGCGTGGCCCAGGGCAGGCAGCGCCATTTCCGTGACAGCCTGGATGGCGGTCACCGTGGCGAAGCCAGCGGAAAGCAAGGCAAAATCGCTGTCCGGTGCCGGCTCCTCCTGGGTATCGGCGACCGAGAGCCGCACGTGCTGATGGCCCCGTTCGGCGATCGTGGTCTGGACGATGCCGAATTCGGCCAGTGTTGCCGGCCGGTACTCGGGGGGCTCAGCGCTGACCGCATTGGGGACATTCAGGTTCAGGACCGTGCCCGGGGCCTGGTCCATGAGGAACGGCAGCAGCCCGGTGGCAAGCCGTGCACACTGGCCCCAGTGCAGATGGACGGGGTGCATGCCCGTGTCGAGGGACACGGCCATGGCGCGGCCTCCGTTCGTCCCCCCGGTCAGGGCGGCCCCCACGGTCCCGGAATGCAGGATCGCCCTGCCCACATTCGCTCCGCGGTTGATGCCGGAAAGAACGACGTCGGGAGCGTCACCGAAGGCGCCGTGGGTGGCGATCATGGCGATAAATGCCGGGGCGCCATGGACGGCGAAGGCGGGCACGCCGTCGAGCCCGTCCAGTTCCCGCCGGTCGATCTGGATGCGTCCCTCGTTCTCGGACGCGGTGATCGATGCGCTGCTGCCGCTGGCTTCCACTGCAGGAGCGGCCACGGTGACATTCAGTCCGGCTTCGTGCACGGCAGCCGCCAGGGCCCGCAGCCCCGGAGAGTCGATGCCGTCGTCGTTGGTCACGAGGACCATCCTTGGCGTGGTCATTGTTTCCGTATTTTCTGTGCGAGCTCGTCCGGGCTCAACTGCTCTTCGGGTTCCCCGTCGGCGCCTTCCTGGAACGGAACGATCCTCACCAGCCGGGACAGCTGCCGGATCGTCGCCGCCTGGCCGGTTCCCAACCCATGGCGGGTCACGTTCAAGGCTCCGGCTGCGGTGCCCAGGATGACCGCCTCCTGCATGGTCCCGCCGTCGGCAAGGACGGCAGCGACGCCGGCAGTCAGCGAGTCCCCGGCGCCGCTGGTATCGACGCTTTCGAGCTGCGGCATGCGCACTTCGCAGACCTCGTCTTCGTGGAGCATCAGCGACGGGTGCTCGGCGCGGGTGACAATCACGGTGTCGGCGCCTTCGCCGGCCAACCGGCGCATGGCCTGCACGATCTCCTCCGGGCTGTCGCCGCCGGCGCGGCCGCTGGCCATGAGCTCGTCGTCGGCAATCTTCAGGAAGGCCAGTCCGCCGGCCAGCGCGGCGGTCAGCTTCTCCCCCGCCAGGTCCGCGATCACCGTGCAGCCAGCGGTACCCAGATCCGCCGCCAGACGCCGGTACATATCAGCGGGCACGGCGTCTTCCCGGGCAGTCCCGGCCAGAATGACCGTTCCGGCGTCCAGTCCGGCCTGGATGGTCAGCCCGTAGAGCTCGTCCAGTTCATGGCGGGTGAGCCGGTCCCCCGGCGACTCCGCAACCACGTAGCGCATGCCGCCCCGCCGGTCATGGAGATACGCCCCGCTGCTGCCCTGGCCTTCGACGGTCATCAACCGGATTCCTTCATCGGCGATCAGATGCCGCGCCACGCGCCCGGTTTCCCCGGAGAACACGGCGCACATGGTCACCGGTGCGCCGAGCGCGTTGAGCATGCGGGACTGCCACACGCCTTGGCCCCCGGCATGGACATGGATATCTGCGGCGCCTTCAGTCTCCTCCACGGTCACGGTCAGGACTGGGGAAGGAGCGAAGATTACGACGCTGCCCATGGTTGCCTCCGCGCTTCGCTGGAATTGTGGCCTTCGGGAATTCGACGGCGGCGCTCGTCCACGAGGCACATCCTAGTCCGGGGCAACGGGATCCGCGAGGGCAGGACTAGGCAGCCACCAGGGTCCGGTTCAGCTCCAGTCGAAGAAGCCCTTGCCGGTCTTGCGGCCAAGTTCGCCGCGTGCGACCTTGTCGCGCAGGATCTGCGGCGGGGCGAAACGGTCGCCGAGCGTCTTGTGCAGGTACTCGGCGATGCCGAGGCGCACGTCCAGGCCGACAATGTCCGTGGTCTTCAGCGGACCGGTGGGGTGCTTGTAGCCCAGCACCATGGCGTTGTCGATGTCCTCGGCGGTCGCGACGCCCTCCTCAACCATGCGCATGGCCTCAAGCGCGATCACCACGCCAAGCCGGGAGCTGGCGAAGCCCGGGGCATCGTTGACGACGACGGCCGTCTTACCCAGCGCCTGGACCCAGCCGCGGGCGGTCGCGACGCCCTCCTCAACCATGCGCATGGCCTCGAGCGCGATCGCCACGCCAAGCCGGGAGCTGGCGAAGCCCGGGGCATCGTTGACGACGACGGCCGTCTTACCCAGCGCTTGGACCCAGCCGCGGGCGGTCTCGACGATCTCGGGCCGGGTCTGCTGGCCAATGACTACCTCGATGAGTGTGGACGCCGGGACCGGATTGAAGAAGTGCAGCCCCAGGAAGTTCTGCGGCCGCGCCAGCTCCCTGGCCAGCCCGGACACGGACAGCGACGACGTATTGGAGGCCAGGAACGCGCCGGCGTCCAGGTGCTCCTCGATGCCGCGCAGCGAGGAGACCCTGAGGTCCCACAGCTCGGGCACGGCTTCGACCACCAGTTGGCGGCCGGCGAAATCCGAGTAGTCCACGGACACCGATAACCTGGAGACCATCTCGTGGAGGCTGCCGTCCGCGGCGCCGCGCTCTATCGATTTGGCGGCGGAGGACTCGATGCGTTCGCGGGCGGCGTGCGCCGAGGCCTCGTCCCGCTCAACGACCACGACGTCGGCCCCCTTGACCAGGAACGCGTGGGCGATGCCGGCGCCCATGCGTCCGCCGCCGAGAACACCGACCTGTGTGGGGAGCGCGGTGGGCTGTGCTGAGCTGCTCATCTACTTCTTCTTCCTGTCGAGGAATGCCTGCATGCGGTCAAACTTGGCCGGGGACTCAAAGAGCATGCCCTGGGCCAGGGTGTCGATGACGGGATGGGCCTCCCGCGGGGCGTGGAACACAGCCTTGGAAATCCGTACGGCCAACGGGTCCTGAGCGGCAACGGCGTCCGCCAGTGCATGTGCCGCGCTCATCAGCTCCTCCGGCTCGACCAGCTCGGTGATCAGCCCGACGGCCAGGCAGTCCTCGCCGCGCAGGACCTTCCCGGCCAGCAGGATCTGCTTGGCCACCGGCTCCCCGACGAGCTCCTTCAGCCGCCAGGTCGCCCCGGCCGCGGCCATGATCCCGAGGTTCGTCTCCGGGTTGCCCATCCGCAGGGCCGGGGTGCCGATGCGGAAGTCGGCCGCGTAGGCCAGTTCCGCTCCGCCGCCGAGCGCGTATCCGTCCAGCGCGGCGATCACCGGCATCGGCAGCTTCGCGATCCGGTCGAAGATCCCGGAGTTGATCCCGGCCAGCGCGTCGTCACTCGTACCTGTTCAGCGAGGAGTACCGTCTGGCGTTGTCCACCCCTGAACAAAGCTTTACGTCCCGTGTGCGCCAGTTTCTGAAGACCGTGACAGAAGAAGAACGGTCCACCATTGGGTGGAAGCGCGTCCACCATGCACTGTCAGAAATGGGCCTAGATCAGTAAGTCGCAGTGGGACCTGAACCTGTCCCGCCCGCCGCATCCAACAACCGGTCAAAACTCGCAATCCCGTAATCGGGCGGCGTGACGGTCACAATGACGCGTACCGTAGAGACCGTGTTCTGCCCGGGCTTCGCTCCCGGTGTCCGGACGACGGCCAGGTCGATCCCGGGAATCCCATTGACAGGCAGCGGGTGGTGCTTTCCGTTGTCGATCAATGCTCGGAGCTCCGGAACGGACAGCTGAGCATTCGGATCGCCGGTCAGAGCCAGGATCGTGTCATTCACCTTGGCATTGAGATTGCGCAAGAACCCGTGGGCCGCGGAGATCTGAGCGGCGATGCCCAGCACGGTGAAGGTGACGGCGAAGATGGCAGTGAACCACGTCACCGCCCCGAAACTTCTCAGTCCGGGGATGACAATCATCAGGACCAGGCACAGAACGAACCCGATGATGCCCATCCCAACGAAGACGCTCCCAACATTCTGACCCGCCGTGCCTGGCCACTGCTCGGAAGTGAAAGTACCGATGATGTGCTGCTCCGGCGCCGGCTGCTTGGCCATGCTCAGGTCCCCTTCACTTCCAGCAACGCCTCGGCCAGGATGATGGCCTCCCGCGCCTGCTTCAGATCGTCCCGCAGGCCCCGGTCCGGAACGGGCGGCACAGCCCCGTCATACGGTGCCCCGCTGACCTCCGCGACAGCCTTATTGAGGCTCTCCCGTGCCTGCGAAAGCATCCGGGACGTCGTCAACTTGTCCCGACTCTTCTGGAGCTCGCGCAGGGAACTATCAATCTCGTCGCAGCGGTCCTGGATGGCGGCGAGCCTCTCCCCTACGCGGTCCGTGCGGTTCCGGAACATCGACTCCATCTTTAGCGCGATATCGTGCAGTTCGCTCAGCGACCCGTAGTCTTTCGGCGTCCCGCTGTGGCGGGCCAGCAAGGCTTCCGCGCGTGCACGCCGCTGTGCCCACAGCTGGAGGCCGGTGTCGTTCTGGTCGAATAGCGAAGCCACGATCATCAGCGATTCGGTGAGCGCGGTCCGCCGCGCGCTGAGGTTCTTCTTGGCTGTGTCCAGCCGGTCAATGAACTCGGCATAGTTGTCCTTGGGCGCGTTGCGGCGGTCGCTCCGGCTAGCCATGGGGGCCTCCGGGTTCGAAACCGCCCAGCTCCAGCAGCATGGCCTTCCTCTTTCAACGATCGGCCCGGGGTTCCATCCTACGTTTCCGTCTTTCGCCGAAAAAGGGCTGCCGGCCGGCCAAGGCTGCCGTCGCTCATGCCGCCGGTGGGCTCCAGGTAAGACATCATGGAGCGCCTGAAGGTGTCCCGCTGCAGCTCCTCCCCCAGCACCGCTTCATGGATGCGGCGAAGCTCTCGGAGCGTGAAGGGCTCGGGGACCAGGCCGGCCGGATCCGGCCGCTCCCGGTAGTCGGCGCGCACCTTCTCGACGGCCTTGGCCACGATCGCCGGATGGTCATACGGCAACTTGCCGATCCGCGGATCGTCCACTCCCAGCAGTTCCACGGTGTGGCCCGCCAGCGTCTCCGCCAGCAGTTCCATGGGGACCGCGTCCACATGCGCCACGGACAGCACCCAGCCGCGGTCGTCCCGGCACGGGTCGTCGAAGACGTGGAGCTGCCGCGGCTGCCGCCCGGTGATCCCCGCCTTGTTCTTCAGCGAGCGCAGGACGGCGCCGGCCAGCGTCTCCTCGTCGTGCAGGAACGTGCCCGGCAGCGCCAGTGTCCCCTTGAGATGCTCCGCCTCGCGCCGCACCACCAGGACCTTCAGCTCCCTTTCGGAAACCGTCAGCACCGCGGTGTCGACGGCGACCGAGGGCCGCGGGTAGTCGGTGAGGGGTTTGCCGGCGTTGTCCATATAGGTCACAAAACTATTTTGCGCACTATTGCTTTAATTCGGCAACCCGCCCTACGCTGGAGAAAGAGCAGAAATGCTCAAAGTCGTTCGGACAGGTTGGGGGACCTCATGAAAATTCCGCAGCTCCACGTCGGCGCCGGCACGCAGGCCGGACCGCTGACCGTCTTTTCGGTGTGGACCGCCGCACCGGCAGTCACCGGCCTCGGCGCGGCCAGTCCGGGGACTTCACCGTCACGGAATTGGCGGACGGACCGCAGGTCCAGCAGCTCACCGTGACCAACACGGCGTCAAGCCCGCCCTGCTCCTCGAAGGGGAGCTGCTGGAAGGCGGGCTGCAGCACCGGACCAGCGCAGCCGACGTCGTACTTCTGCCCGGCGAGCGCCGGAACATCGGCACCTACTGCGTGGAGCAGGGCCGCTGGCTCGGCGGCGGGGACCACCGCCGGCAGAAGCGCCGCGCTCCGCTGCTGGTCCGCGCCGAACTGGCGATTCACCGCGGCACCGCAGCCGCCCAGCCGCGGGTGTGGGACCGGGTGGCGCGGTTCAGCCAGGTGCACGGCCCGTCGGAGACCGGATCGCTGGTGGACCATTTGGAGTCCTTCCGCCGCTCGGGCGCCCTTTCGGCTGCGTCGAAGGTCTTCCCTGCCCTGCTGGACGGGCAGCGCGGCGTAATCATCGGACTGGGCGGTGTGCCTCTGCTGGAGGTCTTTGGCAACGCGCTGCTGCTGCGCCGGCGCTACCGGGCGCTGCTCGAGTCCGCGCTGCTGGAGGCCAGCCTGGTCCACCCCAAGTACCGCGACCGCTCCACTCCCGGCTGGCTGGCCCGCGGGCTGGCGGCCAAATGCGGACCGCTCCCCTGGCCCTGGCCTTCCTGGACCGCGACGAGGCGGGACTGTGGCAGGCCGCAATGGACATCAGCGCGCTCACCCACTTCGACCCCGAGGCCGGCGAAGCCTGCGCCCTCTGGTCCGTGGCCATCCGCCGCGCTATCCTCACCGGCGAGCTGGACCTCCGCGGCGGGCTCCGCTTCCTGCCGCCGGAGCGGGCGGACGTCTGGCGGCGGCGGATCGAGACCGCCGAGGCGTCCCGGCCGCGCGACTTCGCGCACAACGGCTGGGTGGTCGAAGCCTTCCAAGGCGCCTGGTCCGCCATTACGACGGAGTCCGCCGGGATGGCCGGTCCCGTCACTTCCGGTCCGGATCTCCTGCGGCGGGCGCTGGAGGAGGCCGTGCGCGGCGGCAATGACACGGACACCGTCGCGGCCATCGCCGGCGGGCTGCTGGGCGCTGTCTACGGCTGGTCGGCGGTGCCGTTCGAGTGGCGCCGGGACCTGCACGGCTGGCCGGGCTACACCGCCCGCGACCTGCTGCGCTTGGGCTCTCAGCTAGTCAGGGGCCGGGGCCGGACGCCGGGGTCCTGGCCGGAGGTCGGAGTTTTCGACAACTCCGGGTTCATCAGCGATGACCGGACGGACGTGGTGGCCCACCCGCTGGATCCGGACGTGGTTCTGGGCGGGGCCCGGGCCCTGCGCCGGGACGGCTACGACGCCGTCGTCTCCCTCTGCCGGGTCGGCACCGCCGAAACCCACGTGGCTGAGCGGGACCACGCCGCGTTCTGGCTGGTCGATTCGCCGGAGACCGAGGACAACGCGCACCTGGACTTCGTGCTCCGGGACGCGGCGGCCGCCGTCGCGCTGTTCCGGTCCGAGGGCAAGCGGGTGCTGCTGCACTGTGTCCGGGCAGAGAGCCGGACTCCGACCGTGGCGGCGCTGTACGGATCCCTGGCCGCCGAGGTGACGCCGCTGGAAGCGCTGGATGAGGTGCGGAAGGTGCTGCTGGCGGCACGGCCGAATGCGCGGTTTCTGAAGGTGCTGCGGGCGTAAAAAATTTTCGTAACGCCGCATTAGACCGGCCTGACGCCTAAGCAATTTTTGTAATTACTGCCGTCGGCGCCGCAGGGTTTATGGTCATCAGCATCCGCTGGACGGGGAAATTCTCCCGGCGCCGGAGTCGAGTTTCGAAAAACGTCGGAGCCGGCTGCAAACCTGAAACTGTCAGGGCCAGCGGACGTTGGGGGACGCTGGCCCCGACACACAATGGTCTGGAAACGGGCATTACAGGGGAATTGGGGGCAGCATGTTTTTGCTTGATTCGGAGCTGGCCGGCCAGGAGCCGGACCTGATTTATTCGGCCAGCGACTTGGTGATCGCTGCGCAGTGTGAGTACCAATTGCTGCGCAAGCTGGACGAGCGACTTGGCCGCGCCGAGAAGCCGGATTTCGAGAAGGACGAGCTGCTCGCGCGCACTGCGGTACTGGGCGATGTCCATGAACACACGGTGCTGGCGCAGTACCTGACCAAGTTCGGTGAATGGAACGCTGACAGCGGCACCGGCGTGTACGACGTCGTTCCGGCCAGCGACACGGACCGCGCGACCCTGCTGACGAAACATTCCGAATCCATCGCCGCCCTCCATAGCGGAGCGGACGTGGTCTTCCAAGCGGCCTTCTTCGACGGCCAGTTCCACGGCCGCTCCGACTTCCTGGTTAAACAGGGAGATGCCTACGCAGTGTTCGACACGAAGCTGGCCCGGCACGCGAAAGCCACCGCTCTGCTGCAGTTGGCAGCGTATGGCGATCAGCTGATCCAGGCCGGGATCGCTCCGGTGCCGATGGTCAGCCTCATCCTTGGCAACGGCAAGTCAAGCGACCACAGGCTGGCGGATCTCCTGCCGGTCTTCCGCGAGCGCCGGTCCCAATTCCTGGATTTAACGAGGTCACATCGCGCGTCAGGAACTGCCGTCGTCTGGGGCAGCAACGGCTTCACAGCCTGCGGCCGGTGTGACTACTGCGCAGAGCAGGTCACTGCACACCGGGACCTGCTCATGGTTGCCGGGATGAGCCTTGACCGGCGCCGGAACCTCATGAATGAGGGAGTCACTACCATCGACCAGCTGGCGGCGATGAATCTGCCGGCCGGCGAACCAGCTGACGGCGCTCTGGCAAAACTGAGGGACCAGGCACGGATGCAGACGGGCGCCGCGGACCCGGACGGTGCCGTAACCTTCGTCAAGAACGATGAAGAGAGAACCATCAGCTACCGTGTGCTGGAGAAGCACACCCTCGGCAGGCTTCCGAAGCCCAGCCCCGGGGACATCTTCTTCGACTTCGAAGGCGATCCGCTCTGGCAGGACCCCGCGGACGGGAAATGGGGGCTGGAATACCTATTCGGTGTGGTGGAAACGCCCTGCAGCCCGGACGCCAAGCCTCCATTTCGCCCATTCTGGGCCCATTCCCGTGCCGAGGAACGCCAGGCCTTCACTGATTTCCTTGATTATGTGACGGAGCGCCGGCGGCAGTATCCGGACATGCATATCTACCACTACGCCGACTATGAGAAAGCCGCTTTGCGCCGGCTCTCGCTGATGCATGTGGTGGGCGAGGACGCGGTCAACAAGCTGCTGCGGGACGGCGTGCTGATTGACCTCTATGCCACGGTTCGCAATAGCCTGCGAATCTCTGAGAACTCCTACAGCATCAAGAAGCTTGAACCCCTGTACATGGGCAGCGAACTGCGGCACGGAAACGTGACCGACGCCGGTGCCTCCGTGGTTGCCTACGCTGACTTCTGTGCCGCGCGGAATGACGGCAAGGCGGCGGAGGCTGAGCGACTGCTGAAAGGGATTGCTGATTACAACGAATATGACTGCCTCTCGACCCTGGAGCTTCGCAACTGGCTGCTGACACTTGCCGGTGAACGAGGCATCTCTCCCGCCCAGGGCGTCCTGCAGGAGGATGAACTTCCGCAGGACGAACTTCTGCCCGAGGAAGCCGCCCTGCTCGACTACGTTGCCGCTCTGCCAACCGAGAAGGAACTGTCCGCAGATGACCAGGCGATCGCCATGGTTGCCGCCGCTGTCGGATACCACCGGCGCGAAGACCGCCAGTTCTGGTGGGGACACTTCGACCGGCTGAACGCTCCCGTCGAGGCCTGGGCGAAAGACCGGAACGTGTTCACTGTGGAGCGTGCCGACGTCGTCGACGATTGGGCGAGGCCGACGCCGCGCAGCAATCCTGCGCGCACCATCCGACTATCCGGGACCACGGCCGAGGGCTCGGACTTCAGGCCGGGTTCCACGTGGCACCGGATGTATGACGCGCCGTTCCCGGAGCCCCTTCGGCTGAACGATGACGGGAAGAACCAGCGCAGCGGCCGGTTCGGCACCGAGATAGTGGACCTCGAGAGGGTCAGCGACCGAACGGTTTTGACGGTTAAAGAAAAGCTTAAACGCGGTGACGATTCCTATGAAGAGTTCCCCGTCGCCCTGACTCCCGACGAGCCAATCCGGACCAAGGGCCAGCGTGAGGCCCTGTCCGATCTTGCCCGCACCGTCGGCGGGACTCTGCCGGAGTTGCCGCGCAATGCTGCCCTGGAACTATTGCGCCGTGCTGCGCCGCGGCTTCAGGGGCTGGATTCGCTTCCCCCTGTGGCTCCCCACGGCGGCGGATACGTCGAAGCGATCACTAAGGCAGTTGCTGCCTTGGAACGGTCGTACCTTGCCGTGCAGGGACCTCCCGGCACCGGCAAAACCCATGTCGGTTCCCACGTCATCGCCAACCTCGTCGCGCAGGGCTGGAAAGTCGGCGTCGTCGGCCAGTCACATGCCGTCGTCGAAAATATGCTCCGGGCCGCGATCGTCAAGGCAGGCGTTCCAGCCGAGCAGGTTGCGAAGAAGACCGACGAGTCCGAGGTGCCGTGGGAATTCCGGACCGACCAAGACGTTGCGCGTCTGCTGGCCGAAGAACCTGGCTGTCTGGTCGGCGGTACCGCATGGACGATGACTGGTTCCAACGTACCTGCCGATTCGATGGACCTGCTGGTCATTGACGAGGCGGGCCAGTTTTCGCTCGCGAACACATTGGCCGTCTGCAAAGCCGCCAAGCGGCTGTTGCTGCTCGGCGATCCGCAGCAACTCCCCCAGGTCACGCAGGGAACCCACCCCGAGCCCGTCGATGAATCAGCCTTGGGCTGGCTGTCGAAGGGGTATGCCACTCTGCCGCCCGATTTCGGCTACTTCCTGGCTGACAGCTGGCGCATGCATCCCGACTTGTGCAGGGCGGTATCCGAACTCTCCTATGAGGGCCGGCTTGAAGCCGCATCGGCGGCCGGAGGACGTCACTTGGACGGACTCCCGGCCGGAGTTGAATGCGTGCGGGTACCGCACCGCGGAAACTCGACTCTATCCGTTGAAGAAGCCGAAGAAGTCGTCCGGCAGATCCAGCGGCATCTGGGCCTGCCGTGGACCGAATCCCCTGACGCGGCACCTCGTTCCCTGGAAGAATCGGACATCTTGGTGGTCGCCGCATACAACGCCCAGGTCCAGAAGATCCGCGAACACCTCCATGCCGAGGGGCTTGACAGCGTGCGTGTTGGCACAGTGGACAAGTTTCAGGGCCAGGAAGCACCAGTGGTCATCGTCTCGATGGCCTGCTCCGCCGTGTCCGAGGCCCCGCGCGGCATGGAGTTCCTGCTCAACCGAAACCGGCTTAATGTGGCCATCTCCCGTGGACAATGGCGCGCTGTCATTATCCGTTCCCCCGAACTAACCAACTTCATGCCGTCGAAACCGGAGGCGCTGGAGGAACTGGGGGCGTTCATCGGACTGTGTTCCCAGCCTTAGCCGAGGAATCGGAGTACCGATCTCGCGCTACATTTGGGAGGGTGCTGCGGATCACGGGGTGCAGCACAGGATGTTCAGGGGGACGAAAATGCGTTGTATTCCGGAGGAGCCCGAATTCGGGGAAGGTCAGATGGCCGAGCGGGCCGTTTGGGAGAAGCTTCGTAAGAGTCTTCCGGACGACGTCGTCCTGGCCCACTCCGTCAATGTCCGGGACGGCAGGGCCGAACATGAGATCGATCTGCTGGTCCTGTGGCCACGGGTCGGCATGGCCGCCATCGAGGTCAAGGGCGGCCTCGTCGGCATCGACAACGGGCAGTGGTACCAGTCCGACAAGAACGGCTGGCACCCGATCCAGAGCCCGGTGGCGCAGTCGCAGGGATCGGTGCACGCCTTCCGGAACTGGATCGGTGACCGGCTCGGCACACCATTGAGCAACCGCTTCGCGTACATGGTCTGCCTGCCCTATACGCAGGTGCCGCAGGACTGGTCCATGGCCGGAGCACCACGGACCTTGGTCCTCGACGAACATGACCTGACCGATCCTGCCGAAAAGATCCGGACCGCGATCGAGCAGGAAGGCGGAGGGGCAGGTCCGCTGGCGCCGGCGTATCTGGAACGCATCGTCGCCCAGCTGACGGGAGCCCTGCGGTCCGACGCCTGGCCGGAGGGCAACCCGCAGGAAGACGAGGACCGCCAGGACCACCTCACCGAGCGGCAGGCAGTGCTGCTCTCCGCCACCCGGGACCTGCCGCGGGTCCGGTTCGCCGGAGGCGCCGGCAGCGGCAAGACGTGGCTGGCCGTCGAGAAGGCCCGCAGGCTGTGCCGGGAAGGCAAGCGCGTTGGCCTGTTCTGTTACAACAAGGGCCTGGGCCAGTACCTGCAGGACCGGACCTCCGGCTGGCGCCAGGCCAAACCGGTGTTCACCGGTGAGTTCCACGAGTACGTCCGGTCTCTGGGCATCCCCGACGGCACCGGACAGGCCTACTTCGACGAGGATATGCCCCGGATGCTCAAGGACCTTGCAGCGGAACTGGACTTTGACCAGAAACTAGATGCCGTCGTCGTCGACGAGGCTCAGGACTTCGCTCCGCTGTGGTGGGAAGCCCTCTTAGCCTGCCTCAAGGATCCGTCCGCCGGCGAAGTGTATGCCTTCATGGACGACGGCCAGGACGTCTACCGCCGCTGGAACGGCCCGGCTGGAGATTCTTCCTTCGACCCGGCAACGGATCTGGTGCCCATTCACATCGATGACAACCTCCGCAACACGCGCCGGATCGCGGAGACCTTCAGAGTCTTCGCCGGCGAGCACTTCACCCCGCGCGGGGGCACCGGCCTGCCCGTCCGCCGCGTCCGATGCTCCACCCACGATGCCTTGGACGTGGCCGGGGACTGCATCGACGCCCTGATCGAGGAGGGCTGGGCCAATAACCAGATCGCACTGCTGACCACCAGCAGCCGCCACCCCGTCCATCAGGACTTCTTCGAGCGCGACGACATCCCCGAGTACTGGCGCCAGTTCCATGCCAACGAAGAGGAGTTCTACGGCCACGTGCTCGGCTTCAAGGGCCTGGAACGCTCTGTCATCGTCCTGTGCGTCAACGGGTTCAAGGATCTGGAGCGGGCGGCTGAACAGCTCTACGTCGGACTGTCGCGGGCGCGCAGCCTGCTGGTGGTAGTCGGCGACTCTGATTTGCTCGCCGAAGCAGGCGGCAGGCAGCTGGAGCTGGCGCTGTCCCGGGCAGAGTCTTGGCACCCTTCACAGTGAGTTCCTCGCAGGGCACTGGCCGTGCCCGCATAATTAACCCTCGCCATTCCAGTTGTTAACCACTAAACTTTTGGAACGACGTTTTCGATCGTCCCTGTACGCCGCGATTCCAGGAAGGCCAGCTTGTCGCAGCCGCGTCGCCGACGTTTTCTCTCCGGCACTGCTTCACTCCTTGCCGCCGCCGTTGTCGGAGGCACCCTCTGGGCCGTCCCGGCCGCCGCCGTTGAAGAACCTCCGCTGCCGGTTGCACCCGCTGCCCCGGCGACCGCGGATGCCGCTCCAGCGACCAACCGGATCATCGTGAAGTTCAAGTATTCGGCCGCGCCGGACCCCGCCGAGCGGGAAGACGCCTACGACTCCGTTGCCGACGAGCTCGACGTCGCCGTCGAGGAAGTGCGCAGCACGGCTATGGGTGCGCAAGTGGTCGAGGCCAACCGTGAGCTGGACGCCGCGGAGGCGGAGGAAGTCGCCGCCGAACTGGAGGCGGACCCCGCCGTCGAATACGCCGAACCTGATCTGCTCCTGCAGCCGGCTGCCGTCCCGCCCAATGATCCCCTGTACCCCCGCCAGTGGGGCCTCTGGGAGGACCGCGCGGGTCTGCGCGTGCCCGGGGCGTGGGATGTGACCCACGGCGCCGGAGCCGTGGTGGCGGTCATCGACACCGGCATCACCAGCCACAGCGACCTGGACGCCAACATCCTGCCCGGCTACGACATGATCAGCAGCGCCACCATGGCCCGCGACGGCAGCGGCCGCGACTCCAATCCGCGGGACGAAGGCGACTGGAATGCCGTCGATGAGTGCGGCATCGGCACGGCCGCCGGCGGTTCCTCCTGGCACGGGACCCACGTGGCCGGAACCATTGCCGCCGTCGCCGGCAACGGAGAGGGAGTCGCCGGCGTGGCACCGGCAGCCAAGATCCTGCCCGTCCGGGCCCTGGGCGCCTGCGGCGGCTACACCTCCGACCTGGCCGACGCCATCATCTGGGCCGCGGGCGGTCCAGCCGGCGGGGTGCCCGCGAACCCGCATCCAGCGGATGTGATCAACCTGAGCCTGGGCGGCAATGGGACCTGCTCCACCACCTCCCAGACAGCCATCAACGTCGCGCGCCAGCACGGTGCCGCCGTCGTCGTCGCGGCAGGCAACGAGAACCAGCCGGCGGTAAATTCGACGCCGGCGAACTGCCGGAACGTGATCACCGTGGCCGCCAGCGGGCGTGAGGGGAACCGCGCGTCGTACTCCAACTACGGCTCCGCCGTCGACCTCACTGCCCCGGGCGGGGACGCCGCCAGCGGCATCGCCTCCACCTTCAACGCCGGGACCAGCACGCCCACGTGGGAAGCCTATTCCGCCATGCAGGGCACTTCGATGGCGGCCCCGCATGTAGTCGGCGTGGCCGCGCTGCTCGTGTCCGAACTGGGGCCGGCGGCGACGCCGGACGGTATCGAGGCCATCTTCAAGAACACTGCCCGGCCGCTGCCCGGAACCTGTGCCGAAGGCTGCGGCGTTGGACTGGTGGATGCGGCGGCGGCCCTGCGCTCCGTCACAGGAAGCCTGGAGCCGGCACAGTATGTGGCGCCGGCGTTTTCCCCGTTCCGGGATGTGCGGACGGGGCAGCAGTTCTACAAAGAGATGGCCTGGCTGGCGGCCGCGCGAATTTCCACCGGCTGGACCGAAGCGGACGGCTCGAGGACCTACCGGCCGTTCGAACCGATCAAGCGGGATGCTATGGCAGCCTTCATGTACCGGATGGCAGGATCGCCCGCGTACACCCCGCCGGCGGTATCTCCCTTCAAGGACGTGCTGCCCGGCCAGCAGTTCTACAAGGAAATGGCCTGGCTGGCCTCCACGGGGATTTCCACCGGCTGGACCGAAGCCGACGGGACGAAGACCTACCGGCCGTTCGAACCCATTGGGCGCGACGCCATGGCGGCTTTCATGTACCGCTTGGCAGAATCTCCGGCTTACACCGCCCCGGCCGTTGCCCCGTTCCGGGACGTGTTGACCGGCCAGCAGTTCTACAAGGAAATGGCCTGGCTGGCCGAGAAGGGCATTTCGACCGGTTGGACGGAGGCGGATGGGTCCAAGACCTACCGCCCGCTGCAGCCGATCAACCGCGACGCCATGGCCGCATTTATGTACCGGTTCGCGCGGCTGTAGCAGGCCCGCCGGGGTCCGGGTAGCTTTCTACAGTTGGGAGTGAATCACGAGTGAATGCAGGTGCTACCGCAGCTGACATCGTCGGCCGCCGGAATGAACTTGAACTGGAAATTGCGCGCTTGGTGGCGGAGGTGCCCGCGACGGGATGGACCTCGCTGAAGTTCGGCATGAAGTGCGTCGGCAATGTCCAGGGCGGCCTGATTTTCGTGGATCGCAACGGCGTCGAAGAGCGTGAATTTCCTCCACGGCCGTCCTACCGGCGGGTAAGGGAGCTCCGGGACATCATGTACCGGGAAGGGCACGGGACGTGGTTCGCTATGGCCGTGGAAGTCGAGAACGATGGCCATCTGCATGCCAGTTACAACTACGACTACGAGCCCGAATGGGAGGTTCCCATCGGCGATGACGAGTATGTAACCGATCTGGAACGCTACCCCCGCACAGCCGATCACACTCCGCAATGGCTCAGGGACAAGCTGGCCACCAGCGGCCAAAGCGCATGAACGCGGGCTTCGATTCTGAGTATCTCCAGCTGGCTGCCGAGTGGTTCGGTGACCCCGAACCACTCTGGAAAAACGGGCGCTGGCTCTGCTACGACCAAGACAGCTACGGCATCGTCCTCGAACCGCGCGATGGCCGGATCGACGTGTACTTCAACATCTTCCAGAACAACCGCAGCGGCAACGGCCCTGATTTCGTTTGCCGCCGCCCTGACGAGGCGTTGAAGTTCCTGCTGTATTCCGCCGGCACCAAATGGCGGCAGCGTCAGGGCCTCGACCGGCTGTTGGTGCCGTACAGTCCTGCGCTCGCCCGCCCCGGCTTCACCATCAGCCCGACGGCTGAAGGCGTCATGGGCCAAGTGACCTGGACCAGCGACGGGACCGCGCATTCAGCCACGCTGGCCATGGAAGGGCCCGCCGTCGAATTCACCTACTATGGAGCCGCCCCACTGGCCCACATCCGGGAGTCCATCGAGGCCGCAGATGGTTCGCCGCTGTTCGGCGATGTCCGGAAGGTTCCTGCCTCAAGCCGGGAATACGGCCGTCCCTGAGACCGCGGCTGCAGCGGGCAGGCCGGGCACCCACATTGCCGCCGCGCCCTGTACCGGCTGTGGCGTGGGCTGCGGTGTGCGCAGGACCAGGCCCATGAGGAGTCCCCACAGCAAAGCCACGACGACATAAATCAGGATCATCCCGAAGAGAATCCGGAGCACTCCACCCCGGAACTGGCGCTTACGACGCCGGCTGCCGGGCTTCGGCAGCCGTGTCGCCTTCGGGGCGGGAGACGGCAGGCTACCCGGCTGCTGAACGGCCCCGGCCGGTTCGTCACGCCTGCCCTGCCTGTGGTCCTGCCACGTCCTGTAGCTG
The DNA here is from genome assembly GCF_059092905.1 of Arthrobacter sp. B0427-1-12. Classification (NCBI taxonomy): domain Bacteria; kingdom Bacillati; phylum Actinomycetota; class Actinomycetes; order Micrococcales; family Micrococcaceae; genus Arthrobacter; species Arthrobacter sp. B0427-1-12. The sequence goes on from NZ_JBNHIC010000008.1 coordinate 22,469, forward strand.
TGGACGCTGAGGTCGTCTTCCCGGTCGCGCATCGTCCGGGTGGTGAGGAGCTCGGGAGAGGCGGTGCCGGTCAACAGCAGCCGCAGCTTGGCGTGGATCGCCGCCACGGCCTGCGGCTCCAGGACCTTGGGCAATGCGTGGACAGCGTCCCGCACGGTTTCCACGCCGTGCACTTTTACTGCCCCGGACAGCTGGCCGTCCACCTGCAGGTGCCCGGCCAGGCAGAGCCAGGCCTGGACAAAGCGGCGGTAGGGCGGATCCAGCAGGGCTGCAATCGATGCGGCCTGCTGCTCGGCCGATTCCACATGGCGTCTACGCGAATAGCCGTTCTGGTACAGGCCGTTATTGCGGATCTCCACGCGGCCGGTCCAGTTCTTCGCGTCGATGACCAGGACACCTCCGGGACCGATGAGTACGTGGTCGATGTTTGCCTTGGGCCTGCCCGGCCAGTGGACATCGTGCAGGATGCGCCACCCGTCCGCTTCCAGCTCCGCCAGCAGGCCGGCCACGAGGACCTCGCCAGCCGCTCCCGCCTCCCACATTCTCTGGGAACGCTCGGCGTTTTCCAGCTCACGCCGTGCTTTCTCGGCCCGTTCGGCTGCACGCCGTGACTGCTCCGCAGTTCCTCCGCCTGCCGTGATCCTGGTCCACCTCCCACCTGAGAGCCTGACCCGAGGAGCCAGGAAGCGCAAGGACGGAGCAAGAACCTCGCCCATCCTGACCACCGGTACCGCGGCGGCCGGCGGGCTTCCGCTGGAACGTCACCGGCCGCCGTCGTACCCCACCCCGCGAAACTGCTGAAGATGCCTATTCGGGGACGAAAATCCGACAAAAGGTGAGGTTTCGCGGGGACGGTGGTGTTACTGCTGCGGCAGCTCCCACGGTGCCTGCGGGAGGACGTGCCCGGTCTCAAGCAGGGTCTTGAGGTTGGACAGGACCGCGGCCCAGCCGCCGGCGACCTCGTCCCGTTCGGCTTCGTCGGCCAGGTCCTCGTGGGTGACGGTGAGCCGGACGATCTCCCCGTAGGCTTCGATCCCGAAGGTGACCCGGGAGACCCCGGCCGCACCTGGCTCGGCGGTTTCCGCATTGGGCTCCGCCCAGGTGGTCACTAGCCGCGTGGGCGGGGTGCTCTCCACAACCATGCCCAACACGTCGGAGATCCCCGAGCCGTCGGTGCGCTGGTGCGCCCAGCTGGAGCCGGCCTGCCAGTCGGAGACATTGCTGTGGCCCCAGTAGGCGGTGGTCATGTCCGGATCGGTCAGTGCCTGCCAGACCTTTTCCGGAGTGCTGTGGAGGTAGGTGACGTAGACGAATGCCGGTTTACTGCTCATGTCTTCTCCCTTTCGTGTCCAGAATCGCGGTCGCCCCCGCGCCCCGGGCCAGCATGGCTTCGCGGTTCGCCACTGCCACTGCGACGGCCACCGCCACGAACAGCCACATGTCCCACGGTTGGGCGTCGGGCCAGACCGGGTTGTTCATCTGCGCGTGGAACAGGAAGGCCACCAGCAGGCTTCCCCGTGCGGCGTTGAACATCGGTGTGAGGATGACGCTGATCGCCACGATACCGAAGAAGAACGGCCAGAACTCCCAGGCGGACTGCTTGGTGCCGCTCAGCAGGAACGAGGGTGCGTGCCAGATGGCCACCAGCAAACCGAGCAGGAGTCCTGCCAGCATCGGTGAGAACCGGCGCTGGAGCAGCGGCAGCGCCACGCCCCGCCAGCCGAGCTCCTCGATGGGGCCGATGAGGAGCATCGGCAGCAGGGCCGGCAGCACGGCGTACCACGGCGAGTAGGGGAACGGATCGGTGAGGTTGCCTTGGATCGCAGCCCCGGCGTAGTACACGGCAGGCATGGCGACCAGCAGCAGAAGCCACCACGACGGCGCCATCCGCCACAGGGCGAAGCGGCGGAAGAAGTGCCCCAGACCCTTCAGACCGTAGTGGCGCCACACCATGGCCACGCCGACAATTCCGGGTGTGTACACCATGAGGATGAAGACAGGGTTGTTATAGCCCATGGGCCCGAAGACGGCGTCGACCTGGGCCTGGAACAGCATGTACAACGCGCCCGCGCCCCAAGACAGGCCGAAAGTGGCGAGGAAGAAAGTGCGGACCGACCGGAAGGTCAGCCCTGCGGTCCCAGGTTCTGTTCGGCTGTGGCTGGGCATGGGTGTTCGGGCGGTCATGGTGGCCTCTTTCGGTTCAACTGGACGCGGGCGGACGGAAAGCCCCTGCGTTCAGCGTTTCAGCGGAGGCCGCGCGAGGGTATCGGGACCTGCCCTGATCCGCCCCTGATCCAGTTCGGAGAAGGACCCTTAGACTTGGACCACTACGCAGCGGAGACTCACATGAACATCCCTGACCTGACCCGGATCGGCCTGATCGTTCCCAGCTCCAACATCACCATGGAAACGGAACTGCCGGAACTGTTCCGCCGGCAGTCGGAAGCCACCGGCCACACCTACACCTTCCACTCGGCCCGGGCCGGCATGAAGAACGTCAACCGCGAGGAACTGATGGCCATGGTTGGCAAGGCCGCCGACTGCGCCGCCGCCGTGTCCGACGCCGGCGTGGACGTGATTGCCTATGCCTGCCTGGTGGCGGTAATGGCCCAGGGCCCCGGCGCCCATGCCGGTTCCGAAAAGGTCATTGCGGAAGCAGCCGCGGCCAACGGACACCCGGCCGCTGTGACCAGCAGCGCCGGTGCGCTGGTGCGGACCCTGCAGGAAATGGGTGCCCGAAGAATCCTGATGGTCGCTCCCTACCTGAAGCCGCTGACGCAGCTGGTGCGCGAGTACATCGAAGGCGCCGGCATCGAAGTCCTCGACGCCGTCAGCCTCGAAGTTGCGGACAACCTGGCCGTCGGCCGCCTGGATCCGGCGAAGCTGCCCGGGATCGCCCGGAACCTGCAGCGCGAAGGTGCTGACGCCGTCGTACTTTCCGCCTGCGTGCAGATGCCGTCGCTGGCGGCCGTCCAGGCCGTCGAGGATGAACTCGGGCTGCCGGTCGTTACCGCGGCCACCGCCACTACTTACGAGATCCTCAAGGCACTGGGCCAGCAGCCCGCCATCAGCGGCGCAGGCAGCCTGTTGGCCGCTGCTCCTACTCCGGCAGACCGTTCCGCGGCCGGAAATGCCCCGGCCAGTCCGCCTTGCGGATCCGCGTGATTTCGTGAATAGACCCCATGGTCCCCCATTCATCCAGACCCAGTCGGGACAGCGGTTCCAGCAGATCGATCCGCGGGTGGCTGCCATCCAGGACCCGGCCGGACACGACGGCGTGCGTCACCTCGCCGAAGACCAGGGTGCAGTCCCCCATCGGCAAGGTCCGGTGAAGCTTGCACTCCAACGCCACCGGTGATTCCGCCACCCGGGGCGGACGCACGGTGAGGCTCGGCTCCCGGGTCAGCCCGGCGGCGTCGAACTCGCTGACCTCGGGAGGAAAGTTGGTCCCGGTGGCGTTGACCTCCGCCAGCAGGCTGGCCGGCGTCAGGTTCACCGTGAATTCCTTGGTGGCCACGATGTTCCGCAGCGAATCCTTCTCCCCCACCGAGGTGAACTGCACGATGGGCGGATTCACCGAGGCCACGGTAAAGAAGGAATGCGGGGCCAGGTTGTCCAGCCCGGCGGCCGAGGTGCTGGAGACCCAGGCGATCGGCCGCGGCACCACCACCGCCGTCAGCAGCTTGTAGAAGTCGCGGCCGGAGAGTTCCTTGGGGCTGAAGTCCATGCGCATAGTCCCACGATAGCCAGCTGTCCGCCGGCGGGCTGTCGGGGAGCCGACAGCTTTCAAGGAGCCGGAGGCTCCGCGTCGGAGGATCGTGTGTCCTTGGTGTCATGATCGTAGGGACAAAACTCAGCTTTCCGCCGGGCCCCAGATAGGCCCGGCGGACCTGGGCGATGTCGTCGAACCCGTGGATGGGCAGCTGGGATTCCAGTTCCTCGAGGGTGATGAACTCCCGGCGCATCGCGTGACGGTTCAGGCGCCCGTCCATGATCAGGGACCGGGGGTGGCCCTTGAGGATCCTGGCCAGGCGCGGCCACCGGTACGCCGCCGCGTCCACGGCTACGCTCCAGAACAGGACGGTGGCCCCCGGGATCAGCCCGTCCTGGATCTTGTCCACATCGCCGGTGAGGCTGATGCCGGCGGCCGAGCCGACGTCTCGCTGATGAACAACTCCACCCACGGGGTGTCGGGGGCGAAGAGGGCGTTCCAATCAATCACGGGCGGCATCCAGAGAACTCGACGTATCGTCGGCCTCGACTCGACCTCTTTTCGCTTTAGGAACGACGACGGCACTCTTCAAATCAGCGGGGCGCGTCGGCCCTGCCGCCAGTCCGGCTCCGGAGCCCCGTCACTTAGCCGGTGTGCCGCCCCGTGAGCTTGTCCCGAAGCCGGTCTACCATGCCCACACCCGGTCCGAGGGTCTTGTGGAACAGCTCGGAGTGCGGCGCGTGCGGATGCGGGCGGGTCGGCGCCACCTTCTTGGCGTTCTGCACCTTCTCACCCATCTTCACCAGTTCCTCCCCGGGGATGTGGGCCCGCAGCTTCGGGAACTGTTCGGACTCCTCGTCGTTCGCGTGGTGGCGCAACTGCCCCTCCAGCTCGCGGACCAAGTCCATGAACGCCGAATCGGAAGCGTCGACGTCCTCCATCCGCTTCATCACCTGGACGATCTCGTCATGCTCCTTCTTGTCATGCTCGACCTCCTCGGCGCCGTTGGGCACATGCTTTTCCATCGCGGGGTAGACGAACATCTCCTCGGCGACCGCATGCCGCATCACCTCCGCGATCACGGTATCGGCCAGGTCACGCCGCTGGCCGGCATCCGCCGTGCCCTCGATCTGGCCGAGCAGTTCCATCATTTCCTGGTGATCAGCGGTAAGGATGTCAACAACATCCGAGCCTGCGCCAGCACCATGGGATTCAGTCATGAGAGCTCACTCCTTTGGGTCGTCGCTCCTGAGCGTCAATAGGACGCAACTTACCACCGCGCTCCAGCACAATCCATGGCCGGCGGAACTTCATCAAGAACGCAACCGGCTCCAACCGCTCATGGAACTGCCTTTGGCTGCCGGCAGTTGTACGAGTAGGCGGCCGATTCGCCGCGCACTTATTAGACGAGGCGAGGAGCCGAGTATGGGAATGTTCGACAAGCTGTTCCAAAAGGGCAAGAAGATGGCCGGGGAATATGTGAAGGACCAGTTGTCCCAGCGCACCGGTCAGCAGCGCAACTCTGGCGGCTACGGGGGCGGCAGCTACGGTGGCGGCCAGCGCAGCTCCGGCGGCTACGGCGGCTACGGCCAGCCGGTGAACCACCGCAGCCAGAACAGGCCTCCGGTCCAGGGATCGGACGCTGACCGGGCTGCCATTGCCAAGTACAAGTACATGCTCCGTACGGCCCCTCCGGAGGACATGGAGCGGGCCCATGCCGAGGCGTTCGCCAGGCTGACCCCGCAGCAGCGGTCGATGCTGCAGTCCGAACTCTCCGGCCACCTGCCACCCTCCGAACGTCCCCGTTCGGACCGGCCCGCGGATCTGGCGCGGGCCGCGACCCGCGCGGAGATGTCCCGGCCCGGCTTCATGGAAAAGCTTTTGGGCCGCGGCTCCGGCCGCGGTATGGGAGGCTCCCTGGCGGCCGGAGCCGCCGGAGGCCTCGGTGCCGGGCTGCTGGCCGGGGTGGCCGGCGCCTTCATCGGTTCGGCGATCGCCGGTCCCCTGCTCGACGGTTTCTCCGATATCGGCGACGGCATCACGGGTGCAGCGGAAGGACTGGGCGAAAATGTGACCGCTGCAGGAGAGGAACTCTCCGCCGCGGGCGAAGGGTTCACCGATCAGGCGGGTGATTTTACCGATCAGGCCGGAGGCCTCTTCGGCGGTTTCCTCAACGGCGGCGAGTCCGGAGACTGGGAAGTCTGACCACAGGGCCTGCGGTGTTTTCGGGGGCGCAACAGAGCCCCTGATATTGCTGCCGGTTTAAAAGCTTCTGCCGGGACCGTCCATACCCCCCAGTCTGGAACGATCCCGGCAGAAGCTGCTCCCCCCCGTTGCGGGGTCAGGCCCTAAATCCCGGCGCTTCCCCGCTAATGCATTAACTGTGCCCCGCCAACCTCAAGAAACAAGCCGGATTATCGGCAGGAAAGGCTAAAGATTTAAGCAGAGCCTCAGGTCCCGCAGAAGGTCCGGTAGCAGCCGAAGCTTTCCGGGGCCGGGGCGATGTAACGCTTGAGCCCGGGGCGCTCGTCGTAGGGGGAAGTCACCGCGCCCAGGAGCCGTTTGAACGGATCCAGGTCGCCTTCGGTCGCGGCGGCGAGGGCCTCCTCGACCAGGTGGTTGCGGGGGATGTAGACGGGGTTGACCCGGTCCATCGCCTCGGCGTCCGGACCCAAGGCGCGCCAGCGTTCGGCCCAGGCATCGAACGCTGCCGGGTCGGGGAACAGGCCCCGCGCCGGTTCCGCGTTGCCGCCGGCGGCCGTGCCGAGGCTGCGAAAGAACGAGGTGTAGTCGATCCGGCCAGCCTTCAGAAGGGAGAGCAGGTCGTCCACCAGAGGCGAGGTCACGTCGTCGTCGGCGCTCTGGGGCAGACCAAGCTTGGCCTGCATCCCCGCAAACCAGGCAGCACTGTACTGCTGGCGGAACGCGCCGAGTGACTCCACCGCAAGGGCGACCGCCTGCTCCTGGTCCTCATGGATGAGGGGCAGGAGGGCCTCCGCCAACCGGGCCAGGTTCCACTCCGCCACGACCGGCTGATTGGCGTAGGAGTAGCGTCCGCCCTCGTCGATCGAACTGTAGACCGTGGCCGGATCGAACACGTCCATGAAGGCGCACGGGCCGTAGTCGATGGTCTCGCCGGAGATTGTCATGTTGTCGGTGTTCATGACCCCGTGGATGAAACCCACGAGCATCCACTGGGCCACCAGCGACGCCTGCGCGGCGATCACCGCCTGGAACAGCGCGAGGTAGGGGCGCTCGGCCTCCGCCGCGCCAGGGTGGTGACGGCTGATCGCATGGTCGGCGAGGCGGCGCAGGAGGTTGATGTCGTCCGTGGCCCGGGCGTACTGGAAACTGCCAACGCGCAGATGGCTGCTCGCCACCCGGGTGAGCACGGCTCCCGGCAGCAGTTCGGCCTCGCGTCGCACCGGACGCCCGGTTGCCACCACGGCCAGGGATCGGGTCGTGGGGATGCCCATCGCGTGCATCGCCTCGCTGACGATGTACTCGCGCAGCATCGGACCGACGACGGCCTGGCCGTCGCCGCCGCGGGCGAACGGTGTGCGCCCGGAACCCTTGAGGTGGATGTCGCGAAGGTTGCCGTCCGCGTCGGCGATCTCACCGAGCAGGAGCGCACGCCCGTCGCCGAGGCGGGGAGAGTACCAGCCGAACTGGTGGCCGGCATAGGCCTGCGCCACCGGAGTGGCACCCTCCGGCAGCGATTTGCCGATCAGCAGACGCAACCCGTCCGGACTCCGCAGGGAGACAGGGTCGAGGCCCAGTTCGGTCGCCAGCGGCTCGTTGAGCACAAGCAATTGCGGGTCCGGAACATCCTGCGCCTGCCAGGGAACGGCCAGCTCCGTGAGTTCCCGGGCGAAGCGATCGTCAAAGATGACAGTTGATTGTGCTTCGGCACTCATCTATCAAGGATAGCCGCGGTGCCAAGACGGGTGACACTTTCGCGCAACGACGACCCCGGGCGGCCCGTTCAGGCGGCCCGGCGTCGCCCCAGACCGTTCTCTAGATCCCGCCGGCGGGCGGGCCGTCCGCGATAATTCTCCCTGACGGGGGTTCGGCACCTGGATCAGTTTCTTCCGGAACGACGACGGTTTCCGCCGTACCGGCCGACGGGGCTTCCGGCACCGGCGGATTCGCGACGCGGGGCGCCGGCGTCGTCTCTTCTTCGGACGACTCCTTCTGTCCGGCCGCTGCGGCCACACCGGCGGCTGCGGCGGCTGCAACACCTATGCCGGCGGCAGCCACCTTTCCCGACACGCCGGCCTTGCCGCTGTCGCCGCGTGAGGCGTCGGCGCTCTCCACGCCGGGTGTCCCCACGGCGGCACCTTCATTGATCGACCCGCGCCAGGCTCCGGTGGCGTAGTCCTCGGACTCAATGAATGCCTTGAACCTTTCCAGGTCCGCTTCAGCCTGCTTCTCTACGACATTGAGCTTGTCGCCGATCTTCTCCACCAGGCCCTCAGGCTCGTATTCGAGGGTCAGATGCACCAGGGTCTGGGTCCCATCTACGTCCTGGAAAGCCACCGAACCGGCGTTCGTCGCGCCCTCGGTCGCCGCCCACGCCACCTTCTGATCCGGTATCTGCTCCAGGATTCTTGCTTCCCACTGCCGACGGACGCCGGCGATTTCGGCAACCCACTGCAGCCGGTCATCGCCGAGTTGCGACACGCTCTTCACGCCGCCCATGAACTGAGGGAAGTCCTCGAACTGGGTCCACTGGTTGTACACCGTGCTCAGCGGCGCGTTTACCTGGATTTGCTTTTCGACCTTCGTGCTCACAACGTCTCCTTCGACTAGAAAAGAGGACGACGGGAGACCCCGCCGGAGGCCCACGATACTCCCGGGTTCCTGCCCGGACCAGAGCAGTCGTCAGTCCCCGCTCCGGAACCCCGTCAGCTTGTGCGTGCCGTCGCAGAACGGCTTCAGCCCGGAAGCTCCGCAGCGGCACAGCGCTACGGTCTTCCGGGTCCGCGGCACCGGATCACCGGCTGCGGTGACGATTTCGAAGTCGCCGCGGACCAGCAGCGGTCCGTCCGGACAGGGAACGATCTCCGCCCGACTCTGCCCCTGCACGTCATCTTCCATGTCCATCCCTCCTACGCAGCCCGCTGCACAGCCGGCACCTGATCACCGCTCCCGGCCAGCCGCCGTCGTAGTTCCCTCGGCGAATTCCCGGCCGTCCGGATCCGCGATCCGGCATAGCCAACCCCGCCGCGTGCCCGTGCCAGCACGGCCAGCCACACGCAGACCGACCGTTCCAGCAGCCAGGCCGGCGCCCACAGCGCCGCATCCGGCGCGAAGACGCGCGCACCGCCGTCGCGCCTTCTCCCCCGCTCCGCCAGCAGCACGGCACCTAAAGCAACAGCCGCCAGCCGGCCCGGGCACCGCGCACACCACAGCAGAAACGGCAGCAGCGCCAGCTCCAACGCCAGCCGCGGCGGCTGGGCGAAGTCGTCGTAGGCCTGGCGGACGCGCTGCTTCAGGAAGTGCCGCGCGGTGGGCGGAACGCGGCCGACGAACAAGTCCCGCGCCCGCACCTCGCGTCCGCCGGCGGCCCGGATGGTGCGGATCAGCTCCATGTTCTCGAACAGCACATCCCCGTCGTAGCCGCCCGCCTCCACCAGCCGGGACCGCCGCACGGCCAGGGTGCCGGGCCAGTCCGCGCCGAGGGCGCGGTTGAGCAGGGTCCGGGCGGTGTCCCAGCGGGCATGCCAGGGCAGGGCGGTGAAGAAATTCTGCGGGCGTACGACGTCTGCACTCCCCAGCAGTGCCACCAGCCGGGTGAGTGCCGGGCGGCTGTAGCGGACGTCGTCGTCGGCCAGCACCAGGTACTCCTCCGCCGCGGCCAGCACTCCGGTCATGACCCCGGCGACTTTGCCGTTGCGTCCGGGCCAGGGCCCGGGGGCGATGTGCTCCACCGCCGCCGGGAAGGCCCGGGCGTGGGCGCGGAACAGTTCCGGCTCCGAGCCGTCAACCACGGTCACGGGGATCCACCGGTACAGCTGCTCCAGGTACTGCACCAGCTCGGCCAGGCCGCCGTCGTCGGTCCAGCGCAGCGGCAGGATGTAGCGGACGTTGGCTATCACGCCGAAACCACCGCAGGAACGCGCAGCGAGGACCGGCCGGCGGTCCACGCCTCCAGAACGTGGGTCCCCTGGCGGCCGTCCACCGCCAGCGCGGCGGCCGCGCCGAAGAGGACGTCTCCGAGCAGGTGCGGTTCAGCCTCCACCAGTCCCCCGGCCAGGTCCCGTGCCGCGATCTGTTCGTGGACCGCGTCGGCCTCCACATGCTCGTCGAAGTAGCCTGCAACATCCGGCCCGTAGCCGTGCCGGCGGAAGCCGCGCGCGTAGCGCTTGTTCGGCAGCGAGGACGTCATCTCGTACGCCGCCAGGTGCCCGACGATCGCGCCGCGCAGCCGGCGGTGCAGCCCGAACAGGGACATCATGTTCACATTCGCCAGCGTCACAGCGGGAACGGCGTCCACGTAGGCGCCGTAGGAGTCGTCCAGTCCCGCGCCGCGCATGCTGGCCGCGAAGAGCGCCGAATGCATCCGCTCCGGCCGCCCGCCGCCGTATTCGTCCGCCTGGATTTCCACCATCGCCGCCTTGGCCCGCCCGGCCAGCCGCGGGATCGCCCAGGTGTGCGGATCCGCCTCTTTGAGCTGGTAGACGGATTTGTGGATCAGGAACTCCTTGAGCTGATCCTTGCCCGCCTTGGCGGCGACGTACCGCGAAACGCTGGGGCCGCCGTCGTCCGCGGTCAGTTCGAACAGCGCCTTGGCGACCGCGCCCGCCTCCGGTTCCGGCAGGGCAGGCACGACGGCGGTGCCGCGCAGCTGGCGCTCGAAGGCCTCCTCCAGCTCCACCCGCACGGCCAGCAGCTCCGGGTTCCATTCCCAGCGCTCGTCCACCCCGTCGAGCCCGCCGTAGTGGAGTTCGTACAGGCAGAACAGCGCGAGCTGGACGTCGTCGTCGCCGATCAGGTCATCGGCCGCCGCCGCAGCGGCCTCCGCCAGGGCCGGCAGCCCGGACGCAGCCACGGCACCGGTGCCCGGGGTGCCGCCGAGCAGCTCAAGAAGGACAGTACTGAGGGGCCCGCGGGCCTGCGGCTGCTTCATCGAGGCGGTTCCTTTCAGCTCAGGAACCATCAGCATACTTTGCTGGCCCCAAGAACGACGGCGACTCCCACCTGAGGCGCGGGCCTCGGTCAGCGGCATCGCGGCGAACCCGAACCCGGCGGACGTGATCAACCTGAGCCTGGGCGGCAGCGGATTCTGCTCCTCCACTTCCCAGACGGCCATCAACATCGCCACCCAGGCGGGTGCCGCCGTCATCGTCGCCGCGGGCAACGAGAACCAGCCGGCCGCCAACTCCACCCGGCCAACTGCCGCAACGTCATCACGGTGGCAGTCAGCGACCGCGACGGCAGCCGCGCCTCGTACTCCAACTACGGCGGCGGCGTCGATGTCACCGCGCCGGGCGGCGAGCTGTTTTGGGGACCCGGCGGCGGGATCGCCTCCACCCTGAACTCCGGAACCACCGTGCCCGGGCTGGAGTCGTACTCCTACATGCAGGGCACCTTCATGGCGGCGCCGCACGTCTCCGGCGTGGCCGCGCTGCTGATCGCCGAGCTGGGATCGGCGGCGACCCCGGCGGTGGTGGAAAAGACCCTCAAGGATACGGTCCGGCCGCTGCCGGGACTCTGCACCGAGGGCTGCGGGGTGGGGCTGGTGGATGCGGCTGCGGCGCTGCGGGCTGTGGATGGTTCCGATGATTACGTGGCGCCGGCCGTCTCGCTGTTCCGGACGTGCTGACCGGCTAGCAGTTCTACAAGGAAATGGCCTGGCTGGCCGACGCCCGGATTTCCACGGGGTGGGTGGAGGCGGACGGAACGCGGACCTACCGGCCGTTCCAGCCGATCAGCCGCGACGCCATGGCCGCGTTCATGTACCGGTTCGCGCGGCTGTAGTGGCAGGCGCCGTCGGAGACAGGCCACCGGCCCAGCCGCTAGCATCGGCCATATGGAATTCAGATATCTGGGCAACAGCGGTTTCAAGATTTCCGAGATCACCTACGGCAACTGGCTCACCCACGGCTCACAGGTGGAGAACGACGTCGCCACCGAGTGCGTGCGCGCCGCCCTCGACGCCGGCATCACCACCTTCGACACGGCGGACGTCTACGCCAACACCATCGCCGAGGGCGTACTCGGCGCGGCGCTGAAGGACGAGCGGCGCGAGTCGGTGGAGATCTTCACCAAGGTCTACTTCCCCACCGGCCCGAAGGGACACAATGACACCGGGCTGTCCCGCAAGCACATCATGGAGTCCATAAACGGCTCGCTGACCCGGCTGCAGACCGATTACGTGGACCTCTACCAGGCCCACCGCTACGACTACGAGACACCCCTCGAGGAAACCATGCAGGCCTTCGCGGACGTCGTCCGGGCCGGCAAGGCGCTGTACATCGGCGTGAGTGAATGGACCGCGGACCAACTGCGCGCCGGCCACGCGCTGGCCCGCGAACTGGGCTTCCATCTGATCTCCAACCAGCCGCAGTACTCGATGCTGTGGCGGGTGATCGAGGATCAGGTGATGCCGGCGTCGCAGGAGCTGGGCATCTCCCAGATTGTCTGGTCCCCCATGGCCCAAGGCGTGCTGAGCGGCAAGTACCTGCCCGGGCAGGCGCCGCCGGCCGGCAGCCGGGCCACGGATGCGAAGGGCGGATCGGACATGATCAGTCGCTGGCTCTCCGATGACGTCCTGGCCGGCGTGCAGAAGCTGCAGCCGATCGCCGACGACGCCGGGCTCACCATGGCGCAGCTGGCCATCGCCTGGGTGCTGCAGAACCAGAACGTCGCCGCAGCCATCATCGGCGCCTCCCGGCCCGAGCAGGTCGCCTCCAACGTCAAGGCCGCCGGCGTCAGCCTGGATGCGGAGATCATGGCCCGGATCGACGAGGTGGTCGGGGACCTCGCGGAGCGCGATCCCTCGCGCACCAAGTCGCCGGAAAGCCGCCTGGCCTAGCTGTCCGGCTACTGCGGCTGGGACTTGCGTTCGCGCCGGTGGTGATGGTGGTGCTCCGGCCTTGCGCCCTCGTGTACCACCAGGACCGGGCACTGGGCGTGGCTGACGCAGGCCGAGCTGACCGAGCCCAGATGCAGGCCGCGGAAACCGCCGTGACCGCGCCGTCCCACGATCAGCATCCGGGCCCCAGCACCGGCCTCCACCAGCTTCGCCGCGGCGGGGCCGCGCACCACCTCGCTGGTGACGTTCCGTGGCACCTCATGGCCGAAGACCTTCTCCAAGACCTTGTCCAGCCGCTGCTGCGCGGCGCTGCCGAAGCCTTCGAAATCCGGCGGAACGTAGCCGGCGTAGATACCGGGGAAATCCCAGCAGCACATGACGTGGACCGGGGCGTCGAGCGCTGGCGCCAGCTGCACTGCCAGGCGCAGGGCCTCCACTGAGGATTCGGAGCCGTCAACTCCCACGATAACCTTTGGAGTGGCTGGATCCATCGGTGGCTCCTTCGCGGGCTTGTCTGCTCCTTCATTGTCCCGCCCCCGCGGCGCGCGACCAAGGGCCCGTCTCCGGTGACCAATGGCCACTTGGCATTGGAAGGCCCCTGACCAATGGTCGCTTGACGCTGGAATCCGAAGGCTCAACCAGCACGAACCGACCAATGGTCACTTCGCGGGAACCGCCGTGCGCGGGAACCTACTTGGTGGTGAATGCAGTCTGGCTGGCGCCGGCGGTAACCGTCCCCGGCGACTTCTTGGGGAAGCCGGTTCCTGTGACCCTCACCGATGTGCCGGCAGGCCCGGACGAGGCGCTGAGCATGATTGACGCCGTGGCGGCATCGACGGGTTCTGCCGCGCGGGAGGCCGGAATGAAGTGACCAATGGTCAGTTCAGGTTGGGATTCGTGCCACCAAGCCAACGCAAAGCGACCATTGGTCAGTTTAGGGGCCTGCCGCAGTCTGAGCACGAAACCACCCTCGCCCAGGTATACAGATCAGTAATGGTGCCGTGCGGCGATGATGATGAGCTTCTCATCCTCCGCGGCATACACCAACCGGTGCTCCTCGTTGATTCTGCGGGACCAGTATCCGGACAACTGATGCTTGAGCGCCTCGGGTTTGCCTATGCCCTCGAACGGAGTCCGGCGGCATTCCTCGATCAGTCGGTTGATCCGCTTCAGCATCGCCTTGTCCGTCACTAACCAGTATTGGTAGTCCTCCCAGGCGATGTCGGTGAACAGGACATTCACTCAGCCAGCCGCCTGGGCACCGCTTTTCCTCCCCGATGCTGAGCAATGCTTTCAGTTAGCCGCGCGGCATTGGCTGGGCTGCGCAGCAGATACGCTGTCTCCTGCAGCGCCTCATAGTCCTCAAGGGACATGAGCACGGCACTGCCCTTCTTCGACACGATTTCCACGGGTGCGTGGTCGTTATTGACCTGCTCGATCAAAGGAAACAGCCGGGCCCGTGCCTCGGATGCGGTGATAGCCATTATTCCTCCTGTTGGTACAACATATTGTACCAATTCAGCCACCGCTTCCGATGGCTCAAGACGAGCCCTCATGCACCACAAGGACAGGGCACTGCGCGTGGGTGACGCAGGCACTGCTTACCGACCCCAGGTGCAGGCCGCCGAAACCGCCGTGGCCGCGCCTGCCCACCACCAGCATGCGCGCCTGCGAACCGGCCTCGGTCAGCACCGCGGCGGCGTGGCCGTGCACCAGTTCGGCGGTCACCGACGCAGGCGTCTCCTGGCCAAAGACGCGCGCCAGGACCCTGTCCAGGTCCTGGCGCGCAGCCTCTTCGTAGGGTATGTAGCCCGCTTCCGTGTAGGCGGCGTAGACGGTGGGGATTCCCCAGCAGTACACCGCATGGACGGGTGCATCGAGCGCCGGCGCCAGCTGAAGCGCCAGCCGCAGGGCCTCGATCGAAGCGTCCGATCCATCCAGACCCACGACCACTCTTCCGGCTGCTGTCTCCATCACGGTCCTCCTTTGCCGGCCGCCGGCACCCTGCTGCAACTCCAGGCATCCCGGCTCTCAACAGAATTCTCCAGCGGCGGACCCTGGGGCGGAAGACCGGAGCCGCAGGTTCAGCCAGTCTCGACCAACCCGCCGACGGACTTCCGCTGTTGTTCAACATGACGACATGTTTTGTTATCTCCAGACGATGAACATATAGTCATAAGTGCTTCACGAGATGTGACCTGTGGCACACGACGTTTAACCGCCGGGCGCCGCGAAGGCTCCAACCGGTCACACACCAACCCCATGTTCGCGGGTGGTTTGGATGACGAAGCGGTCCGCATCCGCAGGACAGAGAAGTTCTGCAGCCCGCTGCGGGCAAGAACAACATGGAGAAAAAGATGATGGTTACCGACACAACGAAAAACAGCACCGACCCCGCTGACGCCACCGGCGCGCCGCCGGCGGCGGCCACCGTCCTCGAGGAGTGGGTGGACGTCGCCATCCACGTGGACCATGAACTGGGACTTGTCCGGTTCTGTTACCGCGGCGAGCACCTGATGCTCTGGTCTGATGACATCGACGCCGTTGCCGCGGCGGCCGCGGACACCCAGGACTCGCCCCAGTGGTGCGCAAAGTACGGCAAGCTGCTGATCCCCAGCACCCGGCCCGGAGCCGGCAACCGGTTCTTCACACTCACCCGGATGGAGCCGTAGGCGCCACAGCCGACGACGGCGGCACGCACCAAAAGCGGGCGTGCCGCCGTCGCGCTTGTGTTCAGTTGCGGATTACTGCAGCGGCGCCTTGGCGGTCTCCCATAGCCCGCCGATATTGCCTTCGGTATCCCTGAAGTAGGCCACGAAACCCATCTCCATGACCGGTTGCTTGGGAACCACGGTTTGGCCGCCGAGTTCCGTGATCCGGGCCAGCGTGGCGTCAATATCCGGGACATCGACGGTCACCGACGGGTGCGGGAGGGACTCGCCCCGCTTCGTGATGCCTCCGTTGATAGCCCCGGGCTCGGTGGGCATGCCCTGCTCATCACTGGGCGTGGAGTACGCGATGGTGTAGTCCGTGTTCGGCACCGGATCGAGCTTCCAGCCGAATGCCGAGGCGTAGAAGATGGTTGCCCGCTCCACGTCATCGGCGGGAATGTCAAAGTGCACGACGCGACCGCTCATTGCAGCCTCCTGAAGTGGAATCCTCGGTGGAAAGGCGGGGCAGCTCCCCGCCACGTACGAGTCTACGGCTGGGGCGTGGACAGCGGGAGGGCGGGTCAGGGCCGGAGTTCGGTCATTCGGCATTCCGCGCCAGCAGCAGCGTGTCCACCGCGATGCGCCGCCGCTCCCCCGGCCCTTCGGGATCCTCGTCCGTGTTCCGCAGCACCTGCTTCGCATCAAGGATCTGGAGCCCCGCTGCCGCGTCGCGCAGCATTTCCGCGGTGTAGAGGATCGCCGTGTCGCTGGGTCCGCCGGAGCCGTACTCCACATTGTCCCGGTCATGGCCGATCACCAGCAGGTGGCCGCCCGGGTTAAGCCAGCGCGCAGCGCGGCGGAGGACGGCGGCATTGGCTTCCGCGGCCAGATGCAGGTAGGTGATGGTCACCAGGTCGAACCGGCCGGCCGGCTCCCAGTCGGTGGCGTCGCCCAGCTGCCAGTCCACCGAGACACCGGCTTGTCCGGCGCGCTCCCGGGCAAGGTCCAGCCCCTCGGTGGAAAAGTCGACGGCGGTGGTGGTCCAGCCGCGCTGTGCCAGCCAGACGGCGTTCCGGCCATCGCCGGTGGCGAGGTCCAGGGCGGTACCGGGGACCAGCTCACCGACGATCTGCTGCAGCCTGCCGTGCGGCTTGCCGGACCAGAGTCCGGCACCGGCTTCCGTGCGCGCCGCCCGATAGCGGCCGTTCCAAATATCAGCGTCCACCAGCGACTCCTTCCTGTTGCCAGCCCATGCCAGTCTAGGGAAGAAAGGTGCCGATCGCGCCTTTGTTGCCTGCCGGCGTCGTTCTTTCCTGCCAGGGCCGGCTCAAGTCGGGGCCGCGCCTATTCCGGCGGCGCCTTCAGCGTGTAAAGCTCCACGGTGTCGTTGTAGTAGGCCGACGTCAATCCCTGGGGCTCCATGCCCAACCTGTTGCACACCTCCATTGCGTCCCGGTTCGCGTTGTTGACCAGCGCCAGGATCTCGGGAATGCCGTTCTCGAATCCGTAGTCAAGGACCAGCTTTGCCGCTTCGGTGGCATAGCCCTTGCCCCAGAAATCGGGATGAAGATGCCAGCCGATTTCGGTTTCCCCGGACGGCTGGAGCGGTTCGGATTCACCCGAGGCCAAGACCGGCCGCAGCATGACATTGCCTACCGGCTCGCCGCTCTCCGCCAGAGTGATGGCCCAGTAGCCGTGGGGCGGCGCAGTTTCCTGCGTCATGCGCCGGATGCGCTCACGGGCCTGCTCGACGTGGGTGAGTACCTGGGGGTTGGCGCCGATGAAGCGCTGCACCACCCAGCGGGAATACATATCAAGAACAAACTGGGCGTCCCGGTCCGTCCACGGCCTCAGGACCAGCCGCTCACTGCTCAACGTTCTCATCCTCCACCTGACACATTGATGTGCTCTCCCTCGGATGGGACATAGCTGTCTGCCCACCATAGGCCCGTAACGCCGGTCACACCAGAGGGCCAGCATCATCCGGCGGCGCGGACCTACGGGACCGTGCTGGTGACCGTGACGTTACCGGCCGCCGTCGTGAGCTGGAAGTGGCGGTCAGAGCGCGGATTGCTCGGCACATTCTGCGTCACCCGGCCGGCCGAGGTGTCAGCGGTGATCCGGTAGTCGCCGTCCGGCACGGTGAATTCGACGTTGCCGGCGGAGCTTTCCACCGTGGCGCTGTCCGGCACGGAGGTAAGGCCGATGGTCAGGTTGCCGGCGCTGGTGGAGGCCTGGAGCCGTCCGGCCACCGCATAGTCGTCCACGCGGACGTTCCCCGCAGAGGTTTCCAGATTGAGGTCTTCCGCCTGCCCCGTCAGCTCCAGGCCGCCGGCCGCCGTCGCCACGTCCACCGATCCGAAGGTTCCGTGGACATCAACATTGCCCGCCCCGCTGTCCACGATGACCGGCAGCCGGGACTCGGCCAGGGCCGCGGGCAGGGTGACCTCCAGACGGGACACGTCGCTGCCGAAGACCAGCCAGTCCCACCACTGTCCGCCGTCGTGGCGCACGTCCAGCACCAGCGTTCCATTCTCCACGGCATGCGTGAAGGTGGCATTGTTGGTTGATTCGGCCTGCTCGAAGCGCAGTTCCGGTTCGGCGACGTCGCCGTACCCGACGCGGACGTTGCTGGCTTCGGTGCGGATCTGGACCGCCCGGACGGGTTCGGCCACCATGAAGGTGCCGGACGCATCGGTCCGGGAGGCGGAGCTGAACAGGTTCAGGGCAATCACCGCCAGAATAAAGGCAATGATGATGGACCCGATGGCCAGCAGCGCGGTCCGCAGGGTGTTCAGCCGGGCTGAAGATCCGGCAGGAGGTCTCGACGGGGTTCCGGGAGCGATGGTCATGGCGGGTTCCTTCTAGTGAGTGGATGAAGTGGTCAGGGCCGGCTTTCGAGGTACCGCAGGACGGCCAGCACGCGCCGGTTCCCGCTGTCCTCGATGGACAGCCCAAGCTTGGAAAAGACGGAGGAGACGTGTTTCTCCACCGAACCCTCAGCGATGGTCAGCTGGCGGGCGATGGCACCGTTGGACCGGCCCTCCGCCATCAGCTGCAGGACGGAGCGTTCCCGTTCGGTCAGCGATTCCAGGCTGTTGGTCCGGCGCGAGCGCAGCACGATCTGCGCCACCACCTCCGGATCCAGGACGGTCCCGCCGGCGCCGACCTCGGCCACGGCGTCGAGGAATTCGTCGACGTCCGCGACCCGGTCCTTGAGCAGGTAGCCCAGGCCGTTGGAGTTGTCCGCGATCAGTTCCCCCGCGTAGCGCTCCTCCACATACTGCGAGAGCACCAGTACCGCGGCGGACGGGTTCTGCGCCCGGATCAAGACGGCCGCCCGCACGCCTTCGTCCGTGAAGGTGGGCGGCATCCGCACGTCCACAATCACCAGTTCCGGCTGGTGGTCGTTGACCGCCTTCAGCAGCTCGGTGGCGTTGTCGACGGCGGCCTCCATCTGGTGCCCGGCATCGGTGAGCAGGTGGACCAGTCCCGCCCGCAGCAGCACGGCGTCTTCGGCAATTACGATTCGCATGGCACCTCCACGGTGATCAGGGTCGGTCCGCCGGCCGGGCTGTGGACGGCCAGGGTGCCGTTGACGGCCCGGACGCGGTCCCGCATGCCGGCCAGCCCGCCCTTGCCGACGACGGCGGCACCTCCGGTTCCGTTGTCCCGCACCGTCGTGGTCACCCGGGTATGGTCCTGGACGACGGCGACCTCGCACTTGGAGGCGCCGGAGTGCTTGGCCACGTTGGTCAGGGCTTCGGCGACGGTGAAGTAGATGACGGCCTCGATTTCCGGGCTGGGCCTGCTGGGAACGTCAACCCTGAGGGCGGTCGGGACGATGCAGCCGGCCGCCAGCGCGGACAGCGCCGGGTCCAGCCCGCGGTCCGTCAGCACCGCCGGGTGGATGCCGCGGGCCAGCTGGCGCAGCTCCGTGATCGCGGCCTTCGTCTCCGCGTGTGCCCGGTCCAGCAGCTCGCGGGCGGCGGCTGGGTCGTCGTCGAACTTCCGTTTGGCCATGCCCAGCGTCATGGCCGCGGAGACCAGCCGCGGCTGCGCGCCGTCGTGCAGGTCCCGCTCGATCCGCAGCCGCTCCAGTGCCGCCGCATCCACCGCGCCCTGGCGGGCATCGGCCAGGGTGTCGATGCGCTCCTCGAGCTGCACGTTCCGGGGCGGACCCAGCAGCGCGGCGGAGAGGGCACGGTCCAGCTTGCCGGCCAAGTAAACCGCTGCGAGGCTTGCCGCCAGAATGGCTGCGCCGAGGAGCGGGACCAGGACTGCGGCACCGCCCCACCCTGCCTGTCCGGCCCAACGGGCGGGGTCGACGGAGCCACCGAACATGCTGGGGACAGCGTCCGGCAGCACCGGCGACAGCAGCAGCGCGGCACCGAAGGACAGCCCGCCGACCGCCACCGTAACCACGGTCCAGCCGAAGACCATGCTGATGAAATGGTGCAGGATCGTCCGCCAGGTCGCCGAATCGACGGCGTCGAGCAGGGCCTGTTTCAGCGGGCGCCAGGGGCTGCGGCCGGCGGCCCTTTTCCGGACCGGGGCCGGAATGTCAATCCCGTAGAGCGCGGCGGCGCGGACCCGTTCGGCCTCCCCGGTCGCCCGGGTCAGGGCTCCGGCGGCCCCCACCAGCAGCAGGCCGATCCCGAACGCCGGCACCAGTCCCACACCCACGGCGTAGAGCACGAATACAGCGAGGAACCACACCATTCCCATGATGGCGTCGAGCAGCAGATCAACGCTGGCTGCCCACAAAAACGCGGTCTTTTTCTTCACGTCTTTGACTTTATGGCCTGGGCATCTCCGCGGACCATCCGGCTGGCTGGCATCCTTGACCGGGGGTTATCCCCCCACCCCGGTCGCCCCATTCGTGGAGTCAGCAGTACACGCATGTCTGAGCGCCCAGACGTGCGCGTGCTGCGGAGTCAACCGGAGGCGGGAGTTACTAACGCGTTTGGCAATGCGGCAGCGTACCCTTTCCACCATGAACCCTTCCCGCAAGGTTGTCCTGGTCACCGGCGCCACCGGCTACATCGGCGGCCGCCTGGCACCCCGCCTGCTCGCCGACGGCCATGCGGTCCGCGTGCTGGTCCGTTCCCCGGACAAGCTCCGGGACGTGCCGTGGGCGGCCGACGTCGACATCGTGGAAGGCGACCTCAGCGATCCTGATTCAACCGAAGCGGCCCTGGCGGGCGTCCAGGTCCTCTACTATCTGGTCCATTCGATGGGCGCCGGCAAAGGCTTCGAGGAACGGGAGAAGTCGGCCGCAGAACTGGTGGTCGCCGCGGCGGCGAGAGCCGGAGTGCAGCGGATCGTCTACCTGGGTGGACTCCACCCGGCCAATGTGGACCTTTCGACGCACATGCGGTCCCGCGCCGCCGTCGGCAAGATCCTGCTGGACAGTCCCGTTGATGCCATCGTTTTCCAAGCCGGCGTCGTCATCGGATCAGGCTCTGCGTCCTTTGAAATGATCCGCCATCTGGCCGAAGTGCTGCCGTTCATGCCGGCGCCCCGCTGGGTGCGCAACCGGATCGAGCCCATCGCCATCCGGGATGTGCTGCATTACCTGGCCGGAGCAGCCGCCCTGCCGCCGAATATCAACCGGGCCTTTGACATCGGCTCCGGCGATGTCCTGACATACGCACAGATGATGAATGTGTATACGGAGGCGGCAGGCCTGCCCCACCGGCTCATCCTGGCGCTGCCGATACCCGCGCCGCGGCTGGCCGGCCTGTGGATCAACCTGGTCACTCCGATTCCGCACACCATGGCGGTGCCGCTGGTCCAGTCGCTCCAACACGATGCGGTCACTGCCGAAAGGGACATCGAGGCGCTGCTGCCTGCCCCGCCCGGCGGCCTCACATCCTACCGGGATGCAGTGAACCTGGCCCTGGGCAAAATGCGCTCCGGTGAGGTCGAGACCACGTGGGCCAGCGCCTCCGGAACCGGTGCCTCCGCGGACCCGCTGCCCAGCGATCCGGACTGGGCCGGCTACAAGGTCTTCACGGACGAAAGGACCCGGGACTGCGAGGTGGACGCAGCCTACCTCTGGCGGGTTATAGAAGGGATCGGCGGGCGGAACGGCTGGTATTCGCTCCCGGCCGCCTGGTCTGTCCGCGGCTGGATCGATAAGTTCACCGGCGGGGTGGGCCACCGCCGCGGCCGCCGCCACCCGGACCGGCTGCAGACCGGCGACGCCCTGGATTTCTGGCGGGTGGAGCAGATCAACCGGGGACAGAGCCTCCGGCTGCGCGCGGAGATGCGCCTGCCGGGCAGGGCATGGCTGGAGCTGGCCGCGGACAGCCACGGCGCCGGCAGCACCTACCGGCAGCGCGCCATCTTCTTCCCCCGCGGGCTCTCCGGCCGCCTCTACTGGCTGGCTGTCCTCCCGTTCCACGGCATCATTTTCCAAGCCATGTCCCGGAACATCACCCGGGCCGCCGCGGCGCTTGCCGCATCCGGCACCGCCGGGGCGGCGGACCGTCATTCCGGCGCAGCCGGCTGACGGCATTCGGTGGGGACGCCCGCCCACGCCATGCTGAACGCACGCGCCAGCTGGTCGCCGAATATTGTGCCCAGTCCTCTGCCCAGTACCAGGTTCCGCGGCTGCAGCAGCGCCGGGCGCAGGGGCCGGCCCAGCGCCATGTTGACCTGCGCCTGGACGGCCGCGCGCCGGGCGGCGAGCCGCCGCCGTCGTTCATAATGCTGGAACGCAACGGACTCGCCGGCGAGCGCGCGGACCAGCAACGGGGCCAGTTCGACGGCGTCCAGCCACCCCAGGTTCATCCCCTGCCCGCCGATGGGGCTGATTTCGTGCGCGGCGTCGCCGATCAGGAAGCACCGGTCCGCGGCCATGGCGGCGGCCAGCCGGCTGCGGACCGCGAAGGCGCTCAGCATCGTGTTGCCGGCCGCATCGATCTCGACTCCGGTGCGGCGCCGGACGGTCCGCGCCAAGCCCTCGGCGGTGGGGTGCTCCAACAGGGACGGTGTCCATGCGACCCAGCGCCGGACACCGCCGGGCAGCGGGAAGGACTCGACGATGCCCTCCGGCTCGAGGTAGAGCACGGCGGTGCTGCCGTCCGGCGTCGTGTCCGCGAAATCGCCCATGACGTAGGTATCCGGATGGTTCTTCAGGCGGGTGGTGATGCCGAGCGCGCCGCGGACCGTGCTGCGCGCGCCGTCCGCACCGATGAGGTAGCGCGCGGCGCACTCCCGGCGTGCGCCGCCGGAGCCTGCGACGGCGGCGACCATCACCTTTCCGCCGGCCGGTTCCACGTCCCGGACCTCCAGGCCGTACCGCACGGCCCCCGGGCGCAGCTCCTCGAGGCGGCGCCGCAGCAGGTCCTCGGTCCGGGTCTGCGGCAGTGACAGGACGAAGGGATAGGCGCCGGACAGGCACCCGAAATGCAGTCCGGCAACGAACCGACCCTGGCTGCGGGCGACTCCCCGGCGGATCCGGACGCCGGACTCCACGAGCGGGCCGGCCAGGCCGATCCGCTCCAGCGCAGCCAACGACGGCGGGTGGATGCCGATCGCGCGCGAATGCGGGCTGCGCTCTTCCAACCGGCGGCGTTCCAGCACCTGCACATCGACCCCCTGCTGCGCCAGCAGCGCACCGAGGAACAGGCCGGCGGGCCCGCCGCCCACGATCAGGACGTCAAGCACGGCCCGCCTCCCGTGCCCCGGCGGCGCCGTTGCCGGGACACTTCTCCAGCACCAGCAGATTGATGAACGGGAAGCGCCTGAACACGTGCCACTGCGGCGGGACGGCGGCGCGGAGCTCGGCGTCGGTGTAGCTGCGGCGGATCGAGGTGAGCCCGTCCTGGCGGATGTAGGAGCGGCGGAACACCCGGGCGGCCACCGAAAAAAGCCCATACGCCACGGCGCTGCGGCGCAGGTCGCTATGCACCGCCCTGACCTGGCACAGCGCCTCCGAGTCGCGGAGCAGCCCGGTCAGCTCGTCCGCGGTCAGATGGTGGAGCATGTGGTTGGACGTGACCAGGTCGAACGCCTGCCCCTCGCGCACCAGATCGGAGCTGAACGCCCGGCGGAACGTCAGGCCCGGCACAGCTGGGCGGGAGGTGGCGTAGGCGTGGGCCCGTTCGTCCGGGTCGATGGCGGTGACCTCAAGCCGGTAGCCGTCGCTGTCCGCCCAGCGGACCAGGGCGCGGGGAATGTCGCCGCCGCCGGAACCGATGTCCAGCAGGGTGGTGGTCCGGCTGTGGGACAGCTGCGGGCGGATATGCGTGGCGTACGTACGCCGCCACCCGGAAACGAAGGCATTGACGATGCCGAACTGGGCGTAGGTCCGCTCCAGCAGGTACGGGTCGCAGTCCGGACCATCCATCTGCTCCTGCAGGTCCGCGGCCCGCTCACCCAGCGGAGGTATACCAGGCATTCCCGGCAACCTAGGCATCCACCACCAGCTTGGTCATCAGCCCGGATTCCACCGTCAGCCCGGGGCCGAAGGCCATGCCGCAGACCCGCTCGGCCGCGCCGGCCGAGGGCAGGTCCAGGATGTGCTTGAGCACGAACATCACCGTGGCGCTGCTCATGTTCCCGTAGTTGCGCAGGATCTCTCGGGCGGGCACCAGCTGCTTGTCGCTCAGATCCAGCCGGGCCTGCACCTTGTCCAGGATGCTGCGTCCGCCGGGGTGGATGGCCCAGTGCTCGATCGTCTTGTGCGGCATGCCCTCCAGCGACGGATCGCGTGCCAGCAGGGGTGCCAGCGCACCGGTGATGTGGTCGTCGATAATGTGCGGAACGTAGGTGCCCAGGACCATTTCGAAGCCCTCGTCCCCGATGTTCCACGCCATCGCCTCCTCGCCCACCGGGGTCAGGACCGTCTCGAAGTGGTCCAGTGCCAGGACCGTGGTCCCGGCCTCCGGAGGGCGGGCGCTGACAATGGCGGCCGCGGCGCCGTCGGCGAAGAGCGAGGAACCCAGGATGGTGTCCTGGTCATCGGAGCTGCGCACATGCAGCGTGCACAGCTCCGCGCTGATGACCAGGACGACGGCGGCGGGGTCGGCTTCGCAGAACAGCTTGGCTGCGCGCAGGGCCGGGAAGGCTGCATAGCAGCCCATGAACCCGATGTGGTAGCGCTGCACGGCCGGGTCCAGGTCCAGTTGGCGGACCAGCTGGTAGTCCGGGCCAGGGGCGTAGAAGCCGGTACAGGAGGCGGTGACCACGTGGGTGATGTCCCGGTTGGTCAGGGCCGGGTCCGCGGCGAGCGCCTTCCGGCCGGCCTCGACGAACAGCTTGGTGGCCTCCACGGCGTAGATTTCGTTGCGGACCTTGGTGCTGGGGCTGTTGAGCCGGTGGGTGTCCGGCTCGAAGAACACCCTCGCGTCACGGGGCTCCAGGGTGAATTCCTTCAACACGGTATGCCGCTTCTCGATCCCGGACGCATTGAACGCGGCGCCGATGAGCCTGGAACTTAGCCGGCTCAGCCCCGGCTGCTCCGCGAAAACGTCACGCACCTGGCTCTGGACCAGGATGGTTTCGGGGACAGCTGTTTCCAGGGACCTCACCATGACAGACATAACCCAACTTTGCCCGGGCAGGTGGCAAAAAGGAAGAGTGTCCTGACGGCGCCGGGGACGGGCTGTCGCTCAAGCAGCCTCCCCGGCGTACGCTGATATCAACTGGCATCAACGGATATTGAGGCAGCATGACCACGAATCCAGTTCCGCACGGCCGCTCGGCACGGAAGTCAGGTATGCCGGGAACAGGCGGGAAGCGGGCACCTTCCCCGGACCGCACCCCGGCGCAGCAACCGTCTGCCCAGAAGCAGCATGTGACACGCATGGGTGTCATCTGGGTCGCCACCGCGGTGGCCCTGATCCTGCTGATCCTGCTGATCGTCTTCATCCTGCAGAACCCGCGGCTGGTCACCGTGACTTTCCTGGGCATCGAAGGTTCCCTGACGCTGGGCATGGCCCTGTTCATCGCCGCAGTGGCCGGCGGGGCATTGGTGGCGATCATCGGCGGCCTGCGCATCGCCCAGCTGCGGCTTGGCGAACGCCGCAACCGGAAGGGCTAGGACCGGCACCGGCACCTGAGTTCCGCCGGACGCGCTACCGCGGCCGGTCCACCAGGGTGAGCTCCACCTCGGCTGTCCCGTCCCTGCGGCGCACCTCCACCGGGACGGTGTCCCCCGGGCTGTAGTTCCGCAGCGCGGCCAGCAGGTCCTCCGGGGAATGCAGCTGCGCGTCGCCCAGCCGGACCAGCACATCGCCGGGGCGAATACCGGCGTCGTCCGCCGGGCCGCCGTCGACGACACTGATCACCAGCGCTCCCTCGGTGCTGTCCAGACCCAGCTGGTCGGCGATCTGCGGCGTGATGGCGGCCGGCACCAGGCCCACGAACGCGTGCTCCGCCGTCCCGTCCTCGCGCAGCTGCTCGGCGACCTCGACGGCGGTGGCCGCCGGGATCGCGAAGCCCAGCGAGACGGCCCCGGCCTGGGGCGGGATGTAGGCCTCGCTGATGCCCACCACCCGGCCGGCGGAATTGACAACGGCGCCGCCCGAGTTGCCCGGGCTGATGGCGGCATCGGTCTGGATCAGGTCCACCAGGGACTGGCTGTTGGTCGCGGAGCCGGGAATGTCCCGGTGCAAGCCGGAGATGATGCCGGCGGTGGCCGAGTTCTCGAAGCCCAGCGGACTGCCGATGACCACGGCCAGCTCGCCCACTCGCGGCAGGGAGGTTTCGAACTGGGCAGGGGGCAGACCCGTGCGGTCTGCCTGGACCAGCGCCAGGTCGGTCACGACGTCGGTGGCCACCACGGTGCCGTCCACGCGCTGGCCGTCGGCAAAGGCGACCTGGACCTGTTGTGCCCCGCGGACCACATGCTCGTTGGTCAGGATCAGCCCGTCCTCCGTGTAGATCACCCCGCTGCCGGAGCCGCCCTGGGTAAACACGGTGACCACCGACGGCTGCACGTTTGCGACGATCTGCGGGATGTCCGCCGTCCCGGCGATCTGCGGAACGGCCGGGGCCTCGGTCCCGGATTCGACGACGCTCGGCGAAGCCGTCGCCGCCGGATCCTCGCCGTCACCGGCGGTGCAGCCCGCCAGCAACAGGGCTAGGACCGCGGCTCCTCCCAAGACCGGCAGTCCCCGCCATGTGGACGGTACTGTGCTGAAAGGTGCCATCGGTTCCCACTCCTTGTCCAGACGCTAGCGTCCGGGCGGCTGCCGCTGAGCCGGTCCTTGACCCTCTCCGTGCGCCGCCACTAGCGTGAACCATACTAAGCGTACTTAGCAACCGGTGCTTAGTAGCAGGTGTAGTCCGACGACAAGGAGATGCACGATGACAACTGTCCAGGAATCCATCGACGTGGACGTGCCGGTTAGTGTTGCCTACAACCAGTGGACGCAGTTCGAATCATTCCCGGAGTTTATGAACGGTGTCGAGTCCGTGGTCCAGACGGACGACACCCATCTGCACTGGCGGACCAGCGTGGCCGGGAAAACCCGGGAGTTCGACGCCGAGATCACTGAGCAGCATCCGGACGAGCGTGTGGCCTGGAAGAGCACCGACGGCGTGGAGCATGCCGGGGTGGTCACCTTCCACCGGCTCAACGACACGCAGTCCCGCGTCTCGGTGCAGTTCGACTGGAGTCCGGAATCCATGATGGAAAAGGCCGGCGCAGCCGTGGGCGCCGACGACCGCCAGGTGAAGTCCGATCTCAAGCGCTTCAAGGAGTTCATCGAGTCCCGCGGCACCGAAACCGGCGGCTGGCGCGGGGATGTGGACGCCCCGGGCCAGGTCGGCGGCAGCCAGGCCGATCCCGGCCTGACAGGCGGGGCACTCTAGCACTTCCAACCCGTCCTTCAGGCGGCGGTCCGGCACCCCAAGCCGGACCGCCGCCGTCGTTCTTTCAGTGTCGGTGCTTCCGGCCGCCGCCGGCGTGCTTCCGGGTGCCGCCGGCGTCGCGGATAAACTGCTCCCGCGGATGCCGGTAGGCCTCCATCGAGGTGATGTCCCGCTTGGTGAAGGCCTGCGACAGCCAGCTCGTGTAGATCCGCCACTTGCGGTTGAAGGTTGGCATGGCCAGCCCGTGGTAGGCGCGGTCCACGTACCAGGCCAGCCGGTTCTTCAGCTGCAGGCCCAGCACGTTCGCCGCTCCCCTGCCCACGCCGTAGGTGGCCACGGTGCCCAGGGACTTGTGCCGGTACTCCTGCGGCTCGCCGCCGTTGACCACCGCCAGGATGTTCTTCGCCAGCACCTTGGCCTGCCGCAGCGCATGCTGGGCGTTGGGCGGATAGTAGGCCGGCTGCGAGGCTGCGGTCAGGTCCGGGACCTGGGCGCAGTCGCCGGCAGCCCAGGCGCCTTCAACCACGCTGCCGTCCTCGCGGACCACCTGCAGCTTGGCGTTGGCATTCACATGCCCCTTGGGACCGCGCGGCACATTGGTTTCATCCAGCACCGGATTCGGCTTGACCCCGGCGGTCCAGATAATCGTGTTGGCCGGCACCGTGGTGCCGTCGCTGAATTCGCAGTTCCCGTCCACGCAGGACTTCATGGTCGTCTTCAGCCGGACATCGATGCCGCGTTCGCGCAGCTGCTCCAGCGTCCATGCGGACAGCTTGGGACCCACTTCGGGGGCCACCCGGTCCAGCGCCTCGATCAGGATCCAGTTCAGCTCCTGCCGGCTCAGGTTCGGGTATTCGTCAACGGCCAGCTTGGACAGGTCGCTGAGTTCGGCCAGCGCCTCGACGCCGGTGTACCCGCCGCCGATCACCACGAACGTAAGCAGCTTGGCTCGGACGTCCGGGTCCTCGGTCGCCGCCGCGCAGGCGATGCTGTCCAGCACGTGGTCGCGGGTGTACAGCGCCTCTTCGAGGGTCTTGAACCCGATACCGTGTTCGGCCAGGCCGGGGGTCGGGAAGGTCCGGGTCACCGCGCCCAGTGCGAAGACGACGTGGTCATATTCCATGGTCTCGACGGCACCGGTGATGGACTCCAGCGTCGCCTTCCGGGCATCGATGTCCAGGGACTGCAGCCGGCCGCGGAAGAGGTGGACGCCTTTGAGCGCGCGGCTCAGTTCCACGGTGACGATCCGCGGCTCGATCTCCCCGCCGGCCACCTCGGGCAGCAGCGGCTGGTAGGTCATGTACGGCTGGGGCTCCACCACGGTGATCTTCAGCGGAGTGGTGGCGCGCTTCCGGTGCAGGCCCCACGCCGTGTACAGGCCGACGTAGCCACCGCCGAGGATCAGGACGTGCGGCGTATCGTTGAACGACATGCTGGGACTCCTTGCGTAGATTCGGCTGCTGCCTGGACTTGGTTACTGCGTGGATTTGGAGTCGCCGTCGATCGGGAACATCTGGCCGGAGATGGTCCGGGCGTGCGGGCCGGCCAGGAACACCGCCAGCGCGGCAATGTCCTCCGGAACCACGAACCGCTTGATCGATTGGTTCTCCAGCATGCTCGTCGTCTCCTCCTCCACGGAGCGGCCGGAGGCCTTGGCCCGTTCATGGAGCACGTGCTCGATCCGCGCTCCTTCAACTGCGCCGGGGTGGATCGTGTTGGCGGTGATGCCGAACTGCCCCAGTTCCATGGCCAGGGTCTTGGTGAAACCGACCAGGCCCCACTTAGTGGTGGCGTAGCCGACGCGGTTGGGATAGCCGAAGCGGCCGGCGATGGAACTCATCACGATGATGGTTCCGCGTGCGGATTCCCTCAGCATCGGGATCGCATGCCGCGTGACGTGGAACGTGCCGCTGAGGTTGACGTCGACGACTGCCTCCCATGCGGCCGGATCGTAGTCCGCCACGGGCGCCGTCGGGCCGGCGATGCCCGCATTGTTGACCAGCACGTCCAGTCCGCCCAGCTGCTCGCTCACATCAGCGAACATGTTCTCCACCGAAACGGGGTCCGCCACATCGCAGGACGTGCCGCTGATTGCCTCGTTGAAGTGGATGGCCTGGGCCAGGGCCTCCTCATTGATGTCCCCGATATGGACCCGGGCCCCCTCGTGCACGAAGGCCTTGGCAACGGCCAGCCCGATGCCGCTGGCTCCGGCCGTAATCAGAACACGTTGTGCAGTCACGCACTTCCCTCCCGGTTCCCGGCGCCGCAGGCGCCGTTGATGCTGCCGGGATTTCCGTTGCCTGAACTGCGGCCAACGGGCTGACCCGGAGCAGTTTCACGGTACTTCAGTAGAGCAGCCCGCCCCCGCAGGGACGGGTTCAACGTCGATCTTCGGCCCAGCGTAGCACTGATGCTTCCGCGGGAATACAGCCGCTGCGGCGGCCGGTTCTACGGCGCCCCGGGCAGCGATTCGCAGGCGGCGCCGTCGCTGTTGCCGTCAAGGCCGGCGATGTCCCCGTGGGTGGGCAGGTAGTACTCGTACCAGTCCTGGGCGGCAGCCCACGCCGCAAAGTCCGAGCAGTTGACGCCGGCTGCAGGCGCCGGGCCAGCCGGGACTCCGGCGGGAGCCGGGGCGGGCACAGGCACGGGAGCAGGAACCGGCTTGACCGGCGCCGGAACAGGGGCCGGTGCCGGAGCGGGAGCGGGCGCCGGCTGGACCGGAGCCTGCTGGTTGGTCGGCGCCAGCTGACCGGAGCAGTCCCCCAGGACTCGGGCCATCGCGTCGTGTTCAGCCTGCGTGACCCACAGGCTGTACGCAGCCTTCACCGAGATCTGCCGGGCAACATATTCACAGCGATAGGCCCTGTTCGGCGGCAGCCAGGTGGCGGCGTCGCCATCGCCCTTGCGCTGGTTGGTGGGCCCGTCCGTCGCCTGCAGGTTCAGCGGATCGTTGGCGAATGCCACGCGCTGCTCGAAGGTGAGCTGCTGGGCGCCCTTCTGCCAGGCATCCGACAACGCCACGACATGGTCGATCTGGACGTCGTCGCTGGTTCCTTGGCCGCGCTGGAACGGGATGCTCACGCCCGTGTACGGGTCCGCCAGCACGCCAGTGGACACCTTGCAGGGGACGCTGTTGACGAAGACGATGTTCGTGAGCTGTGCCTGGAGCATGTCGTTGCGGGTGTCGCAGCCGTTGCGGTCCACATCCGCCCAGGCCTCGCCGAACTGGTCCCGGTCGTAGCCGGTCTTCGGCGCCCGGCCCTTGACCGGCAGGGTAGCCAGCACGTCCAGCGCGGTCGACGCGTACGCGGGCTGCGCATTCGGTGCGGCCGCCCCTTCCGCGGCCGGCGCGGCCGTTTCCGGATCCAGCGGCGCTGCGTCCGCCGTCGGGGTGTCCGCTGTCGGGGTGGGCGTCGGCGCCGCGGTTGCCGCCACCGTCGATTCCGCAGCCGGCGGCGGTGCGGAAGCGCCGCCGTCGTCCGTGTCCGCGGCGCTGCCGCAGCCGGCGACCACCAGCAGCGCCGCGGCGGCGCCGGCAAGGCGCGTTGGGAATTTGGCTCTGCGGCCATGCCGCCGCTGCGCCGGGGCGCCCGGGCGCTGTTCAGTCGTATTCACTTGGTCCCCCAAAAAACTTTGTACTGCAACGGGCCTCCAGCGAAGACCCGGTAGTCCAGTCTACTTCTCCACAGGCAGTGGACCGCGGCCGGGGCGGCTAGAATTGACTGTTCAACCGCAGGAGGCAGCACAGATGAACGACGGCGCCAGGAGCCATCCGGGAGCAGGCTCACCTCCCGAGCGGGTAGTCCTGCTCGACGAGGACCACCGGCCGATCGGCACGGCGGACAAAGCCACCGTCCACACCGCCGACACTCCTCTGCACCTGGCCTTCTCCTGCCATGTCTTCGATCCGCAGGGCCGCGTGCTGGTGACCCGCCGCGCTCTGGCCAAGGCCACCTGGCCGGGCGTGTGGACCAACGCCTTCTGCGGCCACCCGGGTCCGGACGAATCCCTGGAGGACGCCGTGCGGCGGCGGGCGCGCTGGGAGCTGGGCATCGCCGTCGAAAGCCTTGCCGTGGCGCTGCCGGACTTCCGGTACCGCGCCACCGATGCCTCCGGGCTCGTGGAGAACGAATACTGCCCGGTGTTCACCGCGGTCACCCGGGATGTCCCGCAGCCGCGGGCGGACGAGGTCGGCGAATACCAGTGGGCGGAGCCGTCCGCGCTGGAGACCGCGGTGGCCTCGGCGCCCTGGGCCTTCAGCCCCTGGCTGGTGCTGCAGCTGCAGGAATTCCGGCTCTCCGGACGGCTCTGACCCTGGTCAGGCGTGGGCCTTCGCAGGGCTGGGGGTCCGCAGCCGCATGACCCCGGCAACGGTGAACGCCGCGGTCAGCACCAGCGCCGCCACCCAAAGGAACAGGCCCGGCAGGTCGGTCAGTGCCATCTGCGGAATGCGCCGCTCGGGCACTACGACCACGCCCACGAACGCACCCACGATGCCGAAGTAGCTGCCGGTCATGAAGCCGATGTGCGAGGGAATGTTCCCCCTGATGGCCGCGAACAGACCCATGGTCACCGAGAACAGGGTGAAGAGGGACAGGCCGTGCAGCCAGCTGAAGCCGCCGTCGAGGTCCCGGATGCCAAAGGATGTCAGGCAGACGACGTACATGGACGCCACCCAGAGCCGTCCCAGGATCCGGTGGATCCGGTCCCCGCGCCTGCGGCGCAGCAGGTTGAAGCCCCCGAACAGCAGTGCGTAGCCGGCGGCAACGGCGTGGACTGCGGTGAGGATCGGCCAGTCAGGTTCCATGCCTGAAGCCTACGGAGGCAGCCCGCCGGCGCACATCGTCCGACCGGGTCGACAACACGGGTCGCCCGGTCCACCCTCGTTGCGTAGGCCAGGGCGTTGCCCCGCGGCCCAGTCTGCTCAGGTCCTGCCAGTCTCTTGCGGCGTGTCCGGGCAACACGCCGCAAAGGCCGGGCTTCGTGCGGAAGTACCTGAGCAGACTGGACCGACGCGGGGCTATACGGGCTGGCCTCCATGACCGTCCAGGTCTTCGGCGAGGAGGCCTTCGGCGACCAGTAGCCGGCGCCGGCACGGTGCGGCCGGAACTGCCCTCCCACAATGTCCCCTGCGGCTACTAGACTTCCCAGCATCAGCGCACCAGCCACCGGGAGGCCCCAGTGTTCCTGCTCGAACCCCCAACGCCCGGCGCCGCGCGGGACCTTGTTTTCTCGGCCACGGACCTCGTGGAGGCTGCACGGTGCGAATATGCGGTCCTGCGGAAACTGGATGACAAGCTCGGGCGCGGACCGGGCCTGCCGGTGGTCGAAGATGACATGCAGAAACGCGCCGCCCAGCTGGGGGACGCGCACGAGGCGCGTGTCCTGGCCGACTACCGCCGGCAGTTCGGCGACTGGGACGGCGCAACCGGGGTGTACGACGTCGTTCCCGCCGACCGCATGGAACGCGCCGTGCTGGAGGCCAAGCACCGCGAAACCATCGACGCGCTGCGCGCCGGAGCCGAGGTGGTCTTCCAGGGTTCCTTCTTTGACGGCACCTTCCACGGCCGCGCCGATTTCCTGGTCCGGACGGACCACGCCGCGGCCACGGGCGATTCGCCCGTCTATGCCGTGTATGACACCAAGCTCGCCCGCCACGCCAAGGTGACGGCGCTGCTGCAATTGGCCGCCTACGCGGACCAGCTGGAGCAGGCCGGGATCACCGCCGCCCCCACGGTCCACCTGGTCCTGGGCAAGAACGTCACCACCACGCACACCCTGGCGGACATCCTGCCCGTGTACCGCGAGCGCCGCGACCGGCTGCTGGCCATCCTGCATCAGCACCGGCGGCAGGGCAATCCCGTCGCCTGGGGCGATCCCCGGTACACCGCCTGCGGACGCTGCGGCATCTGCCAGGAACAGGTGGCCATCCACCGGGACCTGCTGCTGGTGGCGGGCATGAGCCTGTTCCGGCGGAAGAAGCTCATCGAAGACGGAGTGACGACCATCGAGCAGCTGGCCGCCATGGACCTACCGGACGGCGCCGGCAGCAATGGGGTGCTGTTCCGGCTGCGGGAGCAGGCCCGCATGCAGCTGAACGGTCAGGGCGCGGACGGCAAAGTTGACGAGGTGTCCTACAAGATCCTGCCGCACAACACGCTCGGCACCATTCCCCGGCCCAGCCCCGGGGATATCTTTTGCGATTTCGAAGGGGACCCGCTCTGGGCCGAACCGGGTTCCACTGACTGGGGCCTGGAGTACCTCTTCGGCGTGGCTGAGGCGCCCGCCGAGGGTGCGGAGCCGGAGTTCCGCGCCTTCTGGGCCCACAGCCGTGCGGAGGAACGCCGCGCCCTAGTGGAATTCCTGGACTATGTGGCGGAGCGCCGCGCCCGGTATCCGGACATGCACATCTACCACTACGCCAACTATGAAAAGGCCGCGCTGCGCCGGCTGTCCCTGCGGCATGTGGTGGGCGAGGACGCGGTGGACCGGCTGCTGCGCGAGGAAGTGCTGGTGGACCTGTATGACGTGGTGCGCAGCAGCCTGCGGATTTCCGCCGACTCCTACAGCCTCAAGAAACTCGAACCGCTCTACATGCAGGACATGCCGCGCACCGGCGAGGTGACGGACGCGGGAGCCTCCGTGGTGGCGTACGCCAACTACATGGACGCGCGCGACGGCGGGAATCCGGAGGCTGCCGGAGAGATCCTGGCGAGCATCCGGGCGTACAACCGGTACGATTGCCTCTCCACGCTCCGGCTGCGGGACTGGCTGCTGGTGCGCGCGGCCTGGCGCGGGATTGAACCCGGATCGCAGTCCAAGGCCGCCTCCGCTCAGAAGGCCAGGGCGGAGCAGCCGGAGGAATCCGCCGAGGCTATGACAGCGGAGGAGCGGGCGCTCCGGGAGTTCGTCGCCCAGTCCCTGCAGATCGACGCGGCCCTGCAGCGCGAGGCCGGGCCGGGAAAGGATGAGCCGCGCGAGGCCGGTCGGCTGTCCCCCGCCGCGCAGGCCGTCGCCATGGTTGCCGCCGCCGTGGGCTACCACCGCCGGGAACGGAAACAGTTCTGGTGGGCTCATTTCGACCGCCTCACCGCATCGCTGTCCGAATGGCATGACATCCGGGATGTCTTCATCGTCGACGAGGCCGAGGTGCTGCGCGACTGGTCCCAGCAAACACCCCGGCAGAACCCATCCCGGGAACTGCGGCTGACCGGAACGCTGGCCGCCGGCTCCGACTACCGGCCGGGCACCGAGGTCTTTGCGATGTACGAACAGCCGCTGCCGGCCGACCTCCGGAACAACGACGACGGCACCGCCGTCAGGGGCGGCTGGTTCTCAGCCACGGTCCAGGAGGTCGGCAGCGCCGGCGGCCGGGACGTCGTCGTGCTCCGCGAGGGGCTGCGCCGGAACGGCACCGAGTATCCGGAGCTGCCGATGGCGCTGACACCTGGCCAGCCCCTGAGGACCAACGCCCAGGAGGAGTCCCTGCAGGAGCTGGCCGCCCGGGTCGCCGCGGCGCTGCCGCACGTGCCGGAGCACCCTGGACTGGACATCCTCCAGCAGCGGCCGCCGCGCCTGGCGTCACTGCCGGGGCTGCCCGCCGTACACAGCGAGGACTACACGACGGCCATCACTGACGCCGTACGGGATCTGGACCGTTCCTACCTGGCGGTCCAGGGACCTCCGGGAACCGGCAAGACGTACGTAGGTTCCCAGGTAATCGGCAGGCTCGTTGCCGAGGGCTGGAAGGTCGGCGTCGTCGCCCAGTCCCATGCGGTGATCGACAATATGCTTCGCGCCGTCATCGAAAACGGCGCCGACACAGGGATCAGGCCCGAGCAAGTGGCCAAGCGGCGGCCCAGCAGGTCCAACGGCAACGCGGACAGCGGCCCGGCCAGCGGAGCCGGCGCAGCAGGGGAAGGCACCGCAGGGGAAGGCACCGCCTGCCAGCAGCTGGGCGACGCGGACCTGGCGGAACTGAAAAAGGGCCCCTGCGTGGTGGGCGGGACCGCGTGGGACTTTGCCCATGCCGACCGCTTTGCCGAGGACGAGCTCGACCTGCTGGTGATCGATGAAGCGGGCCAGTACTCGCTGGCCAACACGCTGGCAGTCACGCGCGCCGCCCGCCGGCTGCTGCTGTTGGGCGACCCCCAGCAGCTGCCGCAGGTCACCCAGGGCAAGCATCCGGAGCCCGTGGACGAGTCGGCGCTGGGCTGGCTGTCCCAGGGGCGCCGGATCCTGCCGCCGCAGCTTGGCTACTTCCTCGCGAGCACCCGGCGCATGCACCCCGAACTGGGCATGGCGGTCTCCGCGCTGGCCTACAACCGGCAGCTGCATTCACACCCCTGCACGGAGGAACGTTCCCTGGAGGGGGTGGTTCCGGGCCTCGAATGCGTCTTTGTGGCACACCGGGACAACTCCACCTCCTCCAGCGAGGAAGCGCAGGAAGCGGTGCGGCAGGTCAAGCGCTTGGTCGGCACGGCTTGGACCGAGGACGCGGGCAGCACAGCCCGCCCGCTGGCCCAGCAGGACGTGCTGGTCGTCGCAGCCTACAACGCGCAGGTCCGGCTGATCGGCAAAAAACTCGCGGAGGCCGGCCTGCCGGACGTGCGCGTGGGCACGGTGGACAAATTCCAGGGGCAGCAGGCCCCGGTCGTGATCGTCTCCATGGCGGCATCGTCACCTGCGGAAGCGCCCCGCGGCATGGAGTTCCTGCTCAGCCGCAACCGGATCAACGTCGCCATCTCCCGCGGCCAGTGGGCCGCCGTACTGATCCGCTCCCCCGAGCTGACCAACTACATTCCCACGCATCCCGACGGGCTGGAGGAACTCGGGGCCTTCGTGGGCCTCTGCCGGGCTGCCCGTTCGTCGATCGCGCAGCCGGAGATACCGCTGATGACGGATCCGGAATTCGACGAGGAACACCGCTACTGGCGCGCCCTGCTAGCGAAGGACCACGGCGCACCCAGCTCCTGGACCACAACCTGATTCCGTCGTCCCCCAGCGTTTTCCCAAGGCACGGCTGACAGAAATGAAACATGACGCCGGACACCAAGACCGCCCGTCCCGGCGTCGCTGCATCATGGGGTTACCGTGCCATGGGCAGGCCACAGGAAGTTGGGGAACGACATCATGACAGACGACCAGACAGCGCTGCACGGCGATTTCCTTACCGTCCAGGAAGTTGCTGCCCGCCTGAACGTGTCCAAGATGACCGTGTACCGGCTGGTGCATTCCGGGGAGATACCGGCGGTGCGGCTGGGACATTCCTTCCGTGTCAGCGAACCGGCCGTCGAAGAGTATCTGCACAACGCCGTTGTCCATCACGAGAAGCGCTGATACAGAAGCCCGCAGGGGGAACCATGACCAGGAATCCGTTCAGAGCCGGCGAATTCGTCATTGGCGACGACCCGTTCAACGGCCGCAGAGAAGGCGTTGTCCGGGTGATCCACGGCAAGGACGTCGGGCTCGAAGTCATCGGCGGACCGTCGGACCACTACATCTACTACGACTACAGGTCCATCAGGTGGCCGGACTGACGCGGGTCCTGATGCCCACGATCATGACGGCCAGGCCCCACAGCACAGCGCACCAGGCCAGCGGCGCGCTGTCCACGGCGCCCACCGAGTCAGGATAGGCAAGCCACGCACCGCCGAGCACCATGGAGCTCAGGCCGCAGCTGCCGCCGAACAGCGGCCGGCTCGCAGGCCAGAAGGCCATGACCAGAACGGCGAAAACCATGACCAGCCCCAGGGCGCCCTGGACCGGCCAGTGGCTGATCCCCCAAACGACATCGTCCCTGATCTCGGGAATCTGCGCCGCCGCCATGGCCTCGGTTGCATAGGACCACCACAACAGCGCGGATGCGCAGGCCAGCACCAGCAAGGACAACGACGGCGGCCGCTGCTGCCGCGGAAGCGGCGGCCACTGCCCGCGCGACAGCCCGAAAAGCACCAGCGTCATCGGGGTGAGGATCAGCGCCAGAACCAGTGGACCGGCGTCGTACGAGTAGGCGGCGGCCAGCAGTAGCGCGGCCGAGACCATGAACAGCAGCACCAGCGCCGGCCAGGGACTGGCCGGCGAAGCGGCGATGGCCAGGAAGGCGCCGCCGATGATCAGGGTGAAGAGCACGC
The DNA here is from genome assembly GCF_059092905.1 of Arthrobacter sp. B0427-1-12. Classification (NCBI taxonomy): domain Bacteria; kingdom Bacillati; phylum Actinomycetota; class Actinomycetes; order Micrococcales; family Micrococcaceae; genus Arthrobacter; species Arthrobacter sp. B0427-1-12. The sequence continues at coordinate 59,834 of NZ_JBNHIC010000008.1, forward strand.
CCCAGCTGGCCTCCAGCCCGACCAGGTCCACGACTTCCTCGGCAGGACCGACCACAAGCGCCAAGTCATAGATCCCGAAGAAGCCGACAGCCCAGAATGCCGCGGCGAAGCCAGCCCAGATCCGTGCGCCGGTAGCCATGGAACCAGTATCCACCACCGTTCACAGGAGCCCGTCGAGCCATTCCTGGGCCAGCGGGCGCCAGGCGGGCCGGAACGCGTAGACGCAGGCAAGCCGCAGCCGGGTGGAGCGCCGGTAGGCATCAAACCGGTCCGCCCGCACGTTGAGCGCCTCCACGGCTTCCGCGACAGCGCTGTTTGCTGAGCGTGCAAGCGCCGGCTGCAGAATCCCCTGAGCCACCCGAAACTCCAGGTGGACCGCGAGGTTGGCCAGGTCGAGCGCCGGCTCCGCGAGCGAGGCCGTATCGAAATCGACCAGGCCCAGCCGGGCGGTGGCGGGATCGAACAGAATCTGTTTGTCGTGAAGGTCGCGGTGGCTGAGTCCGAGCGGAAGCCCCGCACTCTGCGACAGGTCCTCGCTGATCGCCTCGGCCAGCGCCTGCACTTTGTTATTGCGGAAGTTCAGGGCGTGATGTTCCACCAGATGATCCGCCCACCGTTTGAGGGTCGCGGCTTCCGCGGCGCCGTCGTGGGAAACCAGAACGTCGGAGCCGTCTTCTTCCCCGTCCGGCGGAGCGCTGACCAGCGACGGCCAGCGGGACGCCCAGAGCTGCCAGGCCTGGTCCCACTGGCCGGCGGCCTCCGCCGGATCTGTGGTCCCGGCCGCAGCGGCCGACAGCCTCTCGCCCAGATCATGGAGGCTGGTTCCCGGCACCGCCGACAGTACGATGCGCCCCTGCGAAACATCCTCGACCTGGGGAGCGTCGAACCCCGCGTGCACAGCCGCGCGCTGCATATACTCCGAGACGGCCGCGATGTGCTCCGTGGTTCCCCGGGCCAGCAGTTTCATGTAGCGTTCCGGTGCCCCGTCCGTAGGCCGCAGCCGCACGACGGCCCGCCGTTTGAACCGGTGGACGAGCAGTTCGCCGCCGGCCACCACCTCGGCAAGTCCGGGAATCAGCGGGTCGCAGGCAAAGGGCGCAACGGTGATCTTTCCGGAAGCGCTGATGGATCCGGCACGCACGCGGTTTTCGATGTCGACCGCCTCGAACGTGATGCCCCCGCCTGCGCGAGGCCAAGCCCGCCGGACCTGCATATTGCTCCCGTCTTCTGGTGCCGGGACAACCGCAGCCAACCACCGGCGCGACCTATCTCCTCCCTGCACGGCCTTCACCGCAGGACCGCCTCAACCTGATCCAGCCGCCCGGCGATGCCGGCAGGCCAGTCCGGCCTGCAGTCCCGGAACGGATCCTGAATCCGGGCCAGCAGGTGAAACGATGTCCAGATAGCTAACTTTTCCTCATCGGGAACTGCTGCGCCAGTAGACATGCCGTAGCCGTCCAGCAGTGCCTCCGTCAGCGGGCCCCGTGCGCCCGTGCCTGTCGTCAGAAGTTCGACGGCGGCAAAACAGCCAAGGTCCGACGCTGCCGGTCCGCAGTCCCAGCGGTCCAGGTCGGCCAGGCGGATGTCGTCGTCCTGGACCAGGACCTGGTCGGCGGAAAAATCGCCGTGGAGGAAGACCTCTCCTCCCGCCGGCGCGGTGAGGCGGGAGGCGATCCGGTCCGCCGCGGCCGCCAGCCGTCCGCCGAGCTCAGGGACCAGGCCGGCGGTCTCCTCCACCACCGTGCGAAGCTTATCCGCGGCCCCGGCCACAGCATCCCCTCCCTGAGGAAGCGCCTCCGCTCCGGGGAAGCGGTGCTGATACCGCTTCTGTGGATCGGCGCCACTTCCTGGCGGGAAGGCGGCGTCGAGTCCGACGGCGTGCAGCCTCGCCAGCGCTTGCCCGGCACGTCGGGCCAGGCGCAGAGCCCGGGTGCGGTCAGCGGTCCCCCGGTCCGCGGTTTCCAGATACAGCCGCCCCAGGTCGCCGGTGCCGAACCAGGGATAGTAGGCGATCAGCGCGCTGGCCGGCAGCGACGCCGGCTGGGTCCATTCCAGTACCGGCACCCCCGCCCCCCGCAGGCCCGCGAGCAGCGGCACGGCGGCCCGCGACGGTTCGGCGGTAATCTTGGCGACGATCCTGCCGGCATCCGGCGCCTCCAGCGCAACCACCAGCCGGCGGTGCGGAATGTAGTTCAGGACCCTGACGCCGGTCCGCTTGCGGAGCCGAAGGACCCGCAGCGGCCCGCGCAGCCGGCGGTCCTGTGACAGCGGACCCAGGACCAGCCTGTGCCCGGCGCCGCCGTCGGGCCCGGGAACCGGCACTGTCCGGAGCACTCGATGGCGTCCGGCGGACTGGCCGGCGCGCTGCCCGCGTTCAGCGCGTTCAGCGAGTTTGGCCGTCTTCGCGTCCTGGTCCGGATGGTAGCCTGCCAGCCAGCCGAGGTGGCCGTCGCCGAAGCGGATGCGGGCCACCACCGAATGACCGGCCTTGTACCGCAGATAGTCGGCCCGCAGCGGCTCGCCGAACAGCGCGGAGAGCCGCTCCGCATCCAGGACCACCGCCAGCGCCGGCAGTGCCGGATCCAGGACGGCGCTCATTGGACGGCCTCATGCCGGGCGTCGGCGCGCGCTTCCCGGACGGCCTCTGCCGCCCGCTGCTGCTCCACCCAGGCGGCGAAAATCCCGGACGGGTCGGCCAGCAGCTGGGCCGGCGGCCCTGCCAGCAGCACCTCGCCGTCCTCGAGCCAGACCACCCGGTCGCTGGACAGCGCGGAGGCCGCCTCATGAGTGATCATGATCGTGGTCCGGCCCGCCGTCAGGGTGGCCAGGGCGGCCAGGACGTCGGCCCGGGCCTGCGGATCCAGGGCCGTCGTCGCTTCGTCAAGCACGACGACGGGGGCGTCGCGCAGCAGGGCCCGCGCGATGGCCACGCGCTGGCGCTGGCCGCCAGACAGGGTTCCGCCGCGTTCCCCGACCTCCGTCTCGTAGCCGTCGGCGGTCGCCAGAATGAAGTCGTGGGCCTGGGCCAGCCGGGCCGCCCGCTCCACTTCTTCGTCGGTGGCGTCCAACCGGCCGTAGCGGATGTTCTCCCGGATGGTGCCGGTGAACAGCACCGATTCCTGCAGCAGCAGGCTGATGCTGCCCCGGACCGATGCCAGCGTGAGCCGGCGCAGGTCATGGCCGTCCAAGGTGACGCTGCCGGCGGTCGGATCCATCATGCGCACCACCAGCGCTGCGAGGGTTGACTTGCCGGAACCGGAAGGACCGATGACGACGATCTTCTCCCCCGCGCCGATGCGAAGGTCCAGGTGGCGCAGGACCAGCCGGCCGTCGTCGTATCCGGCGTGGACATCCCGGAAGGCGAGCTCGCCGCGCACGTGCGGGAGGGTGACCGCATCGTCCGCGTCCCGGATGTCGACTTCCTCGTCCAGCAGGGCCGCCACCCGCTCCCCCGACGCCGCAGTGCGGGCGATCCGGCCGGTGTATTTGGCCAGGTCCTGCAGCGGGCGCATCGAGGTCTTGAGGTAGGTGAGGAAAATAATCAGGTCCCCCGGCGTCATGGCTCCGTCCACCACGCGCAGGCCGCCGCCGAAGAGCACCGCCGCGGTGGCCAGACCGACAATCACGTCCGTGCGCCGTTCCAGCCCGGCGGCCAGCCGCCGGGATTTAACCCCGTCCCGCAGGGTCTGCTGGTTGCTGCGGCTGAACCGGCTGGCCAGCACTCCTTCCAGCCCGTAGGCCTGGACCACGCGGATGGCGCCGAGGCACTCCTGCGCAGTATTGGCCAGTGCGCCCTCGCCCTTGCGGGTCAGGCGCGCCGCCGCCGTGATCTTGCCCGAGGTCCCCCGCGAGACCAGCCAGAACGCGGCGATGGCGATCAGCACCACCAGCGCCAGCAGCGGATCCAGCCAGAACATGACGCCGGCCATGGCCACCAGCGTGACGAGGTTGGCCAGCAGCGGCAGGCCCGCGGTGACCGCCACCTCCTGGATCCGGCCGATGTCCGCCACCAGGCGCTGGACCGTGTCCCCGGTCCGGTTCCGGGAATGGTACCGGTCGGACAGCGAAAGGACGTGCTGGAAGACCCGCGCCCGCAGTGCGGTAGCCACCCGGGAGCCGGCCAGGGCGAAGGCCACGGTCGCAAAGTAGTTGGCCACGGCGCGCCCGGCGGCAAAGACGACGGCGGCGCCCGCCAGGGCCAGCAGCAGCGGCACCGAGGCGTCGGGTCCGGTCCCGGCCAGCTGCGCGCCCAGGCTGCGGGTGATCGCGTCCACGGCCAGCTTGACCGGCCAGGGTTCGAGCACGCGGAACAGCACTTCCAGCAACAGCGCCGTCACCCCGCCGGCCATCAGCCATTTGTGCTCGCCCAGGTGCGGGCGGAGGATGCCCAGGGTACGACGCAGCGCCTTCGGACTGGTGCGGGTCTTCCTGCTCATGCCGGCACCGGGCTTCCGGTTCCGGCGGGGCTCCCCGTTCCGGCAGGTAGCCTCGCGTCCAGCGGCACGCCGTCCACAATGCGGTCCAGCACCCGGTCCCAGCCGAAGTCCCGCACGGCGATCCGGCGCGCGGCCGCGCCCATCGCGGCACGGGCAACGGGGGCGGCGACCAGGTCGTCGATGGCTGCCGCCAGGGCGCGCGGATCCGAGGGCTCGACGAGCAGCCCCGTGACGCCGTCGTCGATAATCTGCGGCACCTGGCCCACCCTGCTGGCGACCACGGGCAGGCCAGCCGCGCAGTATTCGTAGAGCTTCAGCGGAGAAAAGTACTGACTGTCGGCTTCCCGGGTGGCCGGATACGGCGCTGCCGCGGCGGCACAGCCGGCCAGCAGTTCCGGAATCCGCTCCGGCGCCACGGCACCGGCGAATTCGATGGCGGGCCCCTGCCCGGCGCCCGCCCGGCGTGCGGCCTGCGCGCGCAGGGCATCGGCCTGCGGCCCGTCCCCGATGATGAGCAGCCGCCAGTCCTCCCGCGCGTGCGTGAGCGCCTCGACCAGCACGTCGACGCCGTGCCACGGCTTCAGTGTGCCCACGAAAACCACCACCGGCGCCCCGGCCCGGGCGCCGGTGCCCGGCCGGATCCGGTCCACGTTCACGCCGTTGGGTACGACGGCGATCCGCGCCGCAGCGCTGCCGGCCCGCCTGCGCACCCACGCGGCGATGGGCTCCGACACGCAGACGGTCTTCGCCGCGGCAGCCACCTGGACGGCGAGCGCGCGCAGGGCCGATTGCTCATCGTGCAGCTCGCGGTAGGTGCGCTGCTCGTCGATCAGGGGCGAGTTGACCTCCAGGAAGCCGGGAATGCGCAGCGCCGCGGTGATCTGCGCCAGACCGGTGCTGAACAGGGAGTAGCGTTCGTACACAACGTCGGCGCCGTCGTCGATCACCCGGCGTGCCAGCTCCGCCGTGGCGGACGCCTGGGCCGCTTCGCGCTGCGCGCCCTGGGCCTGGGGCACGGGCCGGCAGACCATCTCCAGGTCAGCCAGGTCGGGCGGCATGTCCTCCCCGCGGCGCGTGCAGTAAAGCGTGACGGCGGCACCGCGCTTGCGCCAGCAGCGGATCATTTCCTGCACGTGCACGGAGGCCCCCTTGCGGCCGAAAGCGGGGATGCCCGGATCTGTGCAGAAATAGGCCACCTGCATCACAGCGCCTCAGCAAGGGGTGAGGGGACGTCCGGTGCCGCGGGCGCGGTGACGGAGGCTGCGGACCCCCTGCCGGGGGCTGCGGGCTCGGCCTGTCCGGTTACACGGCTCAGTAGGCCGCGCAGCTGGGCGGCCTGCCGGCGGGAATCGAAGTCCGTTTCAATCAGCCTGCGTGCCGCCGCTGCGACGGCACCGCGGTCGAAGTCCGGGCCGGCGACCGTTTCCAGTGCTGTCACCAGATCGGCCAGCACCCCCGTGCGCACCAGGACGCCAGTCTGCTCCTCCGCCCCATCGCCTGGATGGACCACTTCCGGGATACCCGTCACATCGCTGGCTATCGCCGGTACCCCCATGGCCATGGCTTCGAGCAGGACCGTCGGCAGGCCGTCGGCGTTGCCGTCCGCTCCCACAACGCACGGGGCCGCCAGCACATCCGCCCAGCGCAGCAGCTCAAAAACCTCCTGCTGGGTCTGCGGACCCAGCAGGAAGACCGTGTCCTCCAGCCGCGCGGCCGCGATCCTGGCGGCCAGGTCCTCGGCAAGATCACCGTCGCCGGCGATGCGCACTTCCACCCGGGTGCCGCGCTTGGCCAGTTCCTCGGCCGCATCGATCAGCATGGAGAAACCTTTCTTCTCCACCAGGCGGCCGACCGCGGCGACGCGCAGCACACTGTCCGGCGGGTCCGGCGGCCGGAACGGGAAGCGGTCCAGTTCCAGCCCGTTGTACACCAGATGCAGGTTCCGGGTTTCCTCGCTGAACATGTTCCGCAGGAAACGGTAGTTGTAGTCGCTGATCGTGATCACATGGTCGGCGTTCTTCATCGCCTGCCGCAGCCGGGAGTAATCGACGCTTTGGTGGAAGATGTCCTTCGCGTGCATGGTGAAGGAGTAGGTGATCCCGGCCAGCCGGGCAGCGATTTCCGCCGTGCGAGCGGCGGCGGAACCGAAGTGCGCGTGCAGGTGGCCGATCCGGCGCTCGATGGCCAGCCGGGCCAGTCCCACCCCCTGGTAGACCTCGTCCGGGTCCATCGGTGCCAGTTCCGGGAGCAGTTCGGCATAGCGCGCCGCGAAGTCCGGCACGGTGCCGACGGCCTGCGCCATGACCTCCCAGCCCTCGCTGAGCTTGAACGGGCGCGGAACATAGGTCACCGGTGCCTTGACCCTGGCCAGCTCCGGATGGAACCTGGGATCCGCAGCCGGACGCAGGGAGAAGATCTCCAGCTGCTCGCCCGCGGCTTCGCGCGCCAGGATCTCGGTGACAATGAACGTCTCGGAGAACCGCGGGTAGACCTTCAGGACGTACCCGATCCGGAAGCCCTCGGAATCTGCCTGCAGCATCGCAACACCCGTCTTTCCCCGGCCGCCCGGCTAGGCCCCGGCCCTTTCCTGGCGCCGAAGTGTTTCCGGCTCAACTCCGCTAGGCTCTGCTCCGCCGGGATCGGCCCGGCGCCTCCGGAGGGCTTCGCTGTTGGAGGAGGCCACCAGATTCGCCGCCAGCATCGGCACCGCCGCCAGGCCGGACAGATTGATCCTGCCCCGGTCCGAGGTGCTGCCGATCACGTCCAGGAACCAGTCCTGCAGCACATGGCGGTTCAGATCCTGCGGCAGGCACATGTCCATGAGGTCGTGGGCCACCATGGTCTTGGCCCGGATCAGCTGTTCGCGCCGGGGCCAGATGCGCGGCACCACCAGGGCAGGCACGTTCGTGCTCATGACTTCACAGATGGAGTTGTAGCCGCCCATCGTCACGATGGCGCTCGCCGCCTTGATCCGGGCCAGCGCGTCAGGAATGGACGTCACCACGCGCGTCCGTTTGCGGGCGGCTTCCTTGACGCTGGCCTGCTGGGCCTCCGGCATCTGCGGCCCGGTGATCACCAGATGGTGATAGCCCTGGGGCACCTTGGCCCTGGCTGCAGCCAGGGTGAGGGCAAAGCCGTCCGCACCGCCTCCCACAGTGGTCAGCAGGTACGGCATTTGAATCGGCGTCGTCGGCTGCGGGCACGGCCGGCCCAGCGACAGATAGCCGGTGAACCGGACTCTGTCCTTCAGCTGCGGCGGAATTTCACCGGAGCTGACCGGATCGTGCACCCCTGGGTCCCCGTAGACCCACAGCTCGTCGAAGATCTGCCGCACGTAGCCCATGCTGCCCAGGCTCTCCCACTCGCGGCGGGCAACGTCGGGGCTGTCCAGCACTTCCCGCAGGCCCAGCACAATCCGGCACTCGGGCCTGCTGGCCCGGATGACCGCCAGGGATTTCATCAGCTCCCCGTCGACGCCGAAAGCGTGGCGGTCCACCACCACCAGATCCGGCTGGAACCCCACGAGAGTTGCTTCGATGACGCCGGCGCGCAGGCCGATCAGCTGCCGCATCTCCATATCCAGGTAGCGGGGCGCATAGACCGCCCCGTGCTTGGCGATGCCCGGCAGGACCAGCCAGTCCCATCCGACGGGCTGCCCGTAGCTGGTGGCGGTGCTTTCGCCCGTGACCAGGATCCCGTTGACCTTGCGGCCGGTCAGCCCCGGCAGCCGTTCAGCCAGGGCGTGGGCTATTGCCAGGTTCCGGCGGATGTGGCCAAGTCCCTGGGAATCGTGGGAATAGAGAACAACGCGGATCTCGTCTCCATCCCGCTGGCAGGTATGCATTTTCTCCTCCGGAGCGTCGCCTGAGGGGCGGCGATGGTGTCCTTGGAGATCAATAGTGACGCAAACGTATTAATCGAGTATGAGCCACTGATGAGAGTTTTCTCATGGCGTGCTGTGCCTTACTAAACGATGAGCACGGCTGCATGGTTCAACGGTTAAGTTGCAGTTCGGTCACAGCAAACCGGCCGGGCCCTCAACTGAGCCCGGCCGGAACCTCAGCCCCCCGTCAGTCGCTCGGCGTCGTGTTGGTGGTCAGCCCGCGGTCGTCCGGGCCGGACTCCTGATCCGCTTCCGCCGCCGGCCCGGACGCGGGCCCGCCGGCAGGCCCGGCGTCCGTGTCCGGCACCTCGGCATTGCTGGCTTCGCTGATGCTGGAACCCACAGGCGCTTCCTCCCCGGAGGATTCAGGATTCTTGGGCCCGTGGCCCGGTTCCTGCGTCTTGCCAAGGTCCGCCACGGCATTGTCGATCGCATCCTGCAGCTTGTCGTCGCCCATCCTGTGCTCCTTCGATCGTGCAGTAATGGCCAGCCGGAAAGACCAGCCGTAAAAGACCCGCGTTGTCATCAACTGTTATCAGTGTGCTTACCATTGACGCAAGAGTCCAGAGGAAGGCAACACATGCCGCAACACCAGAAGCAGCCCGGACGGGAAGACCTGCGCCGGACCGCAGAATCGGCCTTCGACTGGGAGTCCTTCCGGCCGGGTCAGCTGGAAGCCATGGAAGCGGCCGTACAGGGCCGCGACGTGCTCGCCGTCATGCCCACCGGGTACGGCAAGTCCGCTGTCTACCAGGTGCCGTCCCTCGCCCTGCCGGGTGCCGCCGTCGTGATTTCCCCGCTCATTGCGCTGCAGCGGGACCAGGTGGACGATATCAACGCAGCCCTGGGCGGGGAGCGGGCGTTCGCGCTCAACTCGGCGGCCACGGCCGCCGAACAGTACGCAGCCTGGGCAGCCGCGGAATCCGGGGCGGCCAAGTTCCTGTTCCTGGCCCCGGAGCAGCTGGTCCGGCAAGAGGTCTCCGAGCGGCTGCGCGGCCTGGACATCTCGCTGCTGGTTGTGGATGAAGCGCACTGCATCTCCTCCTGGGGCCACGATTTCCGGCCGGACTATCTGCGGCTGGGGGCGATCGCTGAGGACATTGCGGGCGGAGACCGTCCGCCGACCGTGGCCTTGACGGCCACCGCGGCCACGCCAGTGCAGGCGGAGATCATCGAACGCCTGGGCCTGCGGGACCCGTACGTGACCGCGCAGGGGTTCGACCGGCCGAACCTGGGCCTGGCCGTGGTCCGCCATCCGGAGGACGAGGGCAAGCGCCGGGCGGTGGTGGAACAGGTGGAGGCGCTGTGCCGGGACGGGCAGGCGCCGGGCCTGGTGTACGTCGGCACCCGCAAGGAGACCGAATACTATGCCGGGCTGCTGGCTGACCGCGGGCTGCGAGCCGACGGCTACCACGCCGGACGGACGAAGGCGGACCGGCAGCGGATCCACGAACAGTTCCTCGAAGATGGGCTGGACTTGGTGGTCGCGACGAACGCCTTCGGCATGGGCATCGACAAACCGAATGTGCGCTTCGTGGTGCACGCGGACATCCCCGATTCGCTGGACAGCTACCACCAGGAGATCGGCCGTGCCGGGCGGGACGGCGCGCCCGCTCAGGCGGTGCTGCATTACCGGCCCGAGGACCTGGGGCTGCGCCGTTTCTTCGCCGCCAAGCATCCGGACGAGGATGCGCTGCGCACCGTCGTCGAGGTTCTCGGAGCGGCCCAGGAACCGCTGGCTCCGGCACAGCTGCGCGAGGACACCAGCCTGTCCGCCCGCAAGCTCACGACGCTGCTGAACCTGCTGGAGCAGGTCCAGGTCCCGGATTCCGGCGGTGCTGCGGTCATCGCGGACGACGCCGGCTGGCGGGCTGCGGCGGGCCTCGAACCTGCTGCCGTGGTTGCGGCGGCGGTGGAAACGGCGGAGGCCCGCCAGCGCATCGACCAGTCCCGCGTGGAGATGGCGCGCCAGTACGCGGAGTCGGACGGCTGCCGGCGGCAGTTCCTGCTGGGCTACTTCGGGGAGCAACTGGAGGAGCCGTGCGGCAACTGCGACAACTGCCAGGAAAGCGACACCGGCACACTGGACGGAGCGCCCCCTGAAGCCTCCGCCGGCACCCAGAGCGACGGCGGGGACTTTCCCTCGCAGACCGCCGTCATGCACCGCGAGTGGGGACCCGGCGTCGTGATGAGCCAGGAGGAGGACACGGTCACGGTGCTGTTCGAGCAGGAAGGCTACCGGACGCTGTCCCTGGCGCTGCTGGCTGAGAAGAAGGACATCCTGACCAGGCGGTAGGCGCCGGGGCGTGAACCCGAGGAGGCTTCACATGTGCGGACGATACGTAATGGCGCGCAGTACCGGTGACCTGGTGGGCGCCTTCGACGTCGCCACCACCGAGATCGACCATCTGGACCCGTCCTGGAACGTCGCGCCCACCACCGAGGTGCCGATCGTGTTCGAGCGCGGCCGGCAGGAAGGCCCCGTGCGGGAACTGGCCTCGGCGCGCTGGGGCCTGGTTCCGTCCTGGGCCAAGGACACCAAGGTCGGTGCGCGGATGATCAACGCGCGCATGGAGACCATCCTGGAGAAGCCGGCGTTCCGCAGGGCCGCCGCCAAGCACCGCGCGCTGGTTCCGGCCGACGGCTACTACGAGTGGGAGAAGACCGCCAACCGGAAAATCCCCACGTACCTGCATCCGGAGGGAACCGGGCTGCTGGCGCTGGCCGCGCTGTACGAGTACTGGCCGAATCCCTCGCTTCCGGAAGGGCACCCGGACAAGTGGCTGCGCACGTGCACCATCATCACGCACCCCGCCGCGGACTCCCTGGGCCACATCCACGACCGGACGCCGCTGGTCATCCCGCCGGACCTGTTCACCGCCTGGCTGGACCCGCAGCTGACGGACAAGGGCGAGGTCCAGGCCCTGCTGCACTCGATCCCGGAGCCGCACTTGGTGCCCCGCGTCGTCTCCGACCGGGTGAACTCAGTGCGCAATGACGGGCCGGACCTGATCGAGCCGGCGGACTGACCGTTAGTCCGTCTCCGGGCCTTTGATCTCGTCCGGCTCTTCCTCCGGCTCGAAGGTGTTGTCGCCCCCGGCGCCGATTCCCACCCCGTCCTGGGTGTTGGGGATCGTTCCCTCGGGCTCGGTCTTCTCCGCGGCGTCCTTCTCCGCGGCGTCCTGCGGCCTGCCTGCGTCGGTAGTCATGGCATCCTCCTGAGGATGGATCGTTCCTGTTCCGCTATCTGTCCACGCTAACAGCGACGGACGGTGAATGTAAGCGTGCTTACTGCCTACAGCCCCAGCAGCCGCTTCAGCGTCCAGGCATTGCGTACGGCGTTGCCCTCGCCGTCGTTGTTGAAGTAGGCATACACGTCCTTGCCGGCCGCGTCCCATTCCCGGATCCGGTCCGCCCACCAGCCCAGGTCGCCGTCCGAATACGAGCCCGCGTACAGGTGCCGGTAGTCGGGCCCGTGCAGGCGGACATAGACGAAGTCCGCGGTGGCCCGCAGGTTGCACGGCAGGTTGGCCCCGCTCATGACGCAGTAGGCCGCGCCCGTGCGCTCCAGCAGCGCATACACCCCGTCGTGCTCCCAGCTGGGATGGCGGAACTCCACCGCCACGCGCATCCAGGGCGGCAGCCGGGCCAGGAAATACTCCAGCCGGGCGTCATCGCGCTCGTGCTGCGGGGACAGCTGCACCAGCAGCACCCCGCGCTTGTCCCCCAGTTCGTGCCAGCAGGAGGACATGCGCTCCGTCCAGGTCTCCGGAGCGTACAGCTTCTTCGCGTGGGTAAGTCCGCGGGAAGCCTTGACCGACATGAGGAAGCCGTCGGGCAGCCGCTGCCGCCAGCCGGCGAACGTGGCGGTCTTGGGCCAGCGGTAAAAGCTGGCATTCAGTTCCACGGTGCCGAAGTGCCGCACATAGTGCTCCAGCCGCCGGGCTACCGAGGTCCCCGGCGGATAGAGGACACCGTTCCAATGGTCATAGCTCCAGCCGGAGGTGCCGATGTGGATCATGGGTGCACTATCTGGCGCCGGCCTCCCGGGCGGCGCGCACCGCCGTCGCAATGCCCTTGGTCCACGGTTCGCCGTGTCCGGGCAGCACCGTTTCGGCCCCGGTCGACTCCAGGAGCTCCAGCGACTCCAGGGCCTGTGGCGGATCTGCAGTGGCGGCCGCCGCGACAATCCGGGGGCCCGTCTTGCCGGTGTAGGGATCCAATGTGACCAGCGCGTCGCCGCTGATCAGCACCCCACGCTCCCGCAGGAACAGCGCGCAGGAACCAGCCGTATGCCCCGGCGCATGGATGACCTCCGGCCGACCCGGCACCTCCTGCAGCACCCCCTCGGCCAGCGGCTTCAGCCCCTCCACGCCGTGTACCTTCAGCGCCCCGTTCCGGGCCATGCCAACGAGGATGGGAATGCACCGCGGATACCGGAACGGGTAGAGGAAGGGCGTCTTCTGCCGCTGGTACCGGTACGGGTGGGCGGCAATGTACGCGTCGCCGTCGTGCCCGTAGACAGGCAGGCCCAGCTCGCTCTGGGCCCGGGCGGCGAAACCGATATGGTCGAAATGCGCGTGGGTGAGGACGACCGCCTCGATGTTCTTCGGGTCCAGGCCGATTTCCCGCAGTGCACCCATGGTGTATTCCCACATGGACGGCAGGCCGGCGTCGATCAGGGTGATCCGGCCGCCGTCATTGACGAAGTAGAGATTTACATTGGCGCGCTCCACACGGTACACGCCGTCCGCGACTTTCCTGCTGAGCATCTGGTGCCTCCCTGGAAAAATGGCGCCCCCGGACGTGGGGCAGGCCGGGCGATATCTGCAGTCTAGGGGTCAGTACCCTGACCTGCCACCGGGCCCGTGCCATAGTTAGACTGAAGTTTTGTCCCCGATCAAGGCGGTAATTGCCGATGCGGTTGCAGGAAAAACTGGCAGGAGTGCTCCTCGCAGGAGCCATGGCGCTGACCGGCTGCACAGCGGCGCAGCCTGATGCCGGCGGGAGCGCCGGAGCAGTATCGTCCAGCCCGAGCAGCACCCCGGACCGGCCCGCCGTCACGTTGGCCGAGGGCGGTGCTCCGCCCACCGTACTCACCGGAGAGGCCGGCACGACGTCGGTCGCCGCCAGCGCTGCCCTGTTCACTTCCAGCCCGGTCGCGGTGGTGGCGTACGACGGCGGCGCTGCCGCCACCGACCCTGCTCCCACCGACCCGGCCGTCATCGAGCGGGCAGCGGCGGCCGCCGTCGAGCTGGGTGTGCCGTTCCTGGTAGCCGGGACTGCAGAGCTGGAACCGGAGCTGGACCGGCTCGGGACCAGCACCGTGCTGGTGTTCGGCACCCCGAGTACCGCCACCGGCTGGGAACCCGTCGTCGGAGACCGCACGGTAGTGCCGGAAACTTCCCCGGACCAGCTGCCGCCGTTCGACGCGGCCGCGGACCCGGCCGCCGCCGTCGTACTCACAGCCGGGACCAACCCGGCACACACTGCCGCCGCGGCGACCGCCCGCGCCGCCGGCGCCGAGGTCCTGGCCCTGGGAACGCCCGATCCGCGGGCCGATCCCGCCGCCATCGCCGCGCTGAAGCGGCAGCCGGAACGCTCCGTCATCGCCCTTGGCGAAGGCTTCGGCACCCCCGAGGCGTTGGGCCAGCACACCCAGGTGGCGCGCACCGCCCCGGAACTGCCCGGCGGCGGCCAGACGGTGTTTCCCGGGCGCCGGATGGTGGCATTGTACGGCCATCCGGGCGGCGGAGCGCTGGGGGTACTCGGCGAGCAGGACGTGGACGCGGCCATCCAGCGCGCCAAGGACCAGGCTCAGCAGTACCAGCAGTTCAGCTCCGAACCGGTGGTCCCGGCGTTCGAAATCATCACCACCGTGGCCTCCTCCGAAGCCGGACCTGACGGCGATTACTCGTCCGAAGCCACCCTTGAGCACATCCGCCCCTGGGTGGACGCGGCGGAGGCAGCCGGCGTCTACGTCGTCCTGGACCTCCAGCCCGGAACGACGGACTTCCTGGCCCAGGCCCAGCGCTATGAGGAACTGCTCAAGCGGCCGCACGTCGGGCTGGCCCTGGACCCGGAGTGGCGCCTGTCGCCGGGCCAGCGGCATATGGAACAGATCGGCTCGGTGGACGCGGCAGAGGTCAACCGCGTGGTGACCTGGCTGGCGGACCTGACCCGGGACAACAATCTGCCGCAGAAAGTCTTCATGCTGCACCAGTTCAGCCTGGCCATGGTGGGCAACCGGCCGCAGGTGGACACCGGCCGCAGCGAGCTGGCCATGGTGGTGCACGCGGACGGCCATGGAAATCCCGGCCAGAAGATGGAAACCTGGAACGCCCTGCGCGCGGACCTGCCCGCGAACATCTGGATGGGCTGGAAGAACTTCCTCGACGAGGACACGCCCACGTTCACACCTGCGCAGACCTACAATGACGTGGCACCGAAACCCTGGTTCGTCTCCTACCAGTAGGCGTCTGCCCAGGAGGCGCCTACTCCCCCGCCGCCTCGCCGGCCTGCCGCTGCTGCCCGGGTCCCTTCTGCCAGGGCCACCGCCCGGTGATCTCCAGCTGCAGGGAAAAGCTCAGGAACGTCCGGATCAGCACGATCAGCGCCAGCACCCCGACCGAAGTGAACGTCGGGGTGACCGCAACGGTCTTGATGATGTCCGCGGCGACCAGGAACTCCAGCCCCAGCAGGATGGAGCGGCCCAGGTTCCGCCGGTACGTCTCATAGACCGGCCCGCCGCGCCTGCTCAGCAGCGCCGTGACGGCCAGGAAGCTTGCGGCGGCAGCGCCGACCACGATCACGGCCACACCCACCACGTCAACGGCGGTACCCACCACGCCGATGGCTGATTCGACATCCATGGCTCGAGTGTAGGGATGCCGGCAGGATGTGGCGAGGGCGACGCAGGTGACGGCGGCACCGCCCGCCGTCAGCCGTCGTCGTACCTAAACTGGACACATGGCAGACACCGTCAGCCGGGAGCAGCGCAGTTGGAACATGTCGCGGATCCGCGGCAAGAACACCAAGCCGGAGCTGATCGTCCGCAGGCTGGTGCACGCCACCGGCTACCGGTACCGGCTGCACGGCATGGCGGCCGGAGCCAAGCTGCCGGGCAAGCCGGACCTGGTGTTCGCCGGCCGGCGGAAGGTGATCTTCGTCAACGGCTGCTTCTGGCATTTCCATGACTGCAAGGTCGGGCAGACCGCGCCGAAAGCCAATGCCGATTTCTGAGAGGCCAAGCGCTCCCGGACCCGGCAGCGGGACGCGGTACAGGCAGCGAAGCTGGCCGATCTGGGCTGGGCGGTGCTGGTGGTCTGGGAATGCGAGCTGAAGGATGTGTCTTTGCTGGAGCGGCAACTCTTCGGCTTTCTGGGACCGGTCGCCAAGCCTGGCCAAGGTCTGGCGCCCACGGGACCACAGGGGTAGGGTCATAGAAATCAACGAGTTCCCCAATGGAGGTCAGCCATGACAGATTCACTGCCGGAACCGCAGGATCCCGAGGTACCGGGACCGGATTTCCAGGAACAGCAGGAACCCGTCACGGATGATGACACCGAACTGGAGGACGGGCTTCCATCAGAAGTCCCACTGGAAGCCAATGAGGCAGATGTCCTCGAACACAGCCGCACGGTACCTCTCGACGAAGAGTATCCGCGCGGCTGACCGGCAGTAACGGCAGCTGACGCAGCACAAAGGAGCCAGCCATGGCGGGTTGGAATGCTGACACGGGAGCCGGACCACTCGGTGCCGGAGCACTGACTCTGGTCCAAGGATCAAGCTTCTGTATTTCGGGCCGGGCCGGGGACATGTACTCCGACCGTCCGCACGGCGTGTTCTACGAAGACACCCGCATCCTTTCCCGCTGGCGGATGACGGTCAACGACCAGACGCTGGAGCCTTTGGCCGCGCGGAGCCTGGAGCCATTCCGGGCGGTGTTCATCGGCAGGCCTGCTTCCACCGCCGGCCACGCGGACAGTCCGCTGATCGTGAAGCGCAGCCGCGAGGTGGGAGCGGGCATCCAGGAGGACGTCACCATCCGGAACCACTCCCGTGAACCGGCCGTCTGCGTCGTCGAAATGACACTGGAGACAGACTTCGCCGACCTTTTCGAGGTGAAGGACTCACGGATCACCCGCCACTGGGAGCAGAACTACAGCGCACAGGACGACTCCCTGCTCATCCTCGGCTCCTGGCATGACGTGCGCAAAGGCGTCCTCCTGCAGGCGCCGGGCGCCACGGTCGGCGCCGAGGGGGCGTCCTTCCGGACGGTGATACCGCCGCACGGTGAATGGAATTTCCGGCTGACGGTCTCGCCGCTGCAGGACGATATGGAGACGCCCGTTCCGTTCGAGTACCAGGAGCCGGGGATCTCAGCTGCGGACCGGCGACGCCAGGAGTGGATCCGGAAGATCCCGGCCCCGCAGATCGACAACGTGTCCTTCGCGCGGACCATTCAGCGCAGCCACGACGACATCGGTGCCCTGCAGATCGAGGATCCGGCCCATCCGGACCGCAATGTCGTCGCGGCCGGAGCCCCCTGGTTCATGGCCCTCTTCGGCCGGGACTCGCTGCTGTCCTCCTACATGGCCCTGCCCGTGGATCCGTCCCTGGCGCTGGATACCCTGCAGACGCTGGCGGACCTGCAGGGCACAACCGAGGACCTGCTGACGGAGGAGCAACCGGGGCGGATCCTGCACGAGGTCCGGCTGGGGCTGAGCACCGGCCTGGCTCTGGGCGGCAAGTCCGCCTACTACGGCACCGCCGATGCAACGCCGCTGTTCGTGGTCCTGCTCGGAGAGGTCAGCCGCTGGGGCCTGGCGTCAGAGGCCGTGGCGGCGCTGCTGCCGCATGCGGACCGGGCGCTGGACTGGATCCGTGACTACGGGGACCGGGACGGCGACGGCTTCGTCGAGTACCAGCGGCTCAATGACCAGGGGCTGATCAACCAGGGCTGGAAGGATTCCTGGGATGGCATCAATTTCGCCGACGGCCGGCTGGCCGAGCCGCCCATCGCCCTCTGCGAGGTCCAGGGTTACGTGTACGGGGCCTATATCAGCCGGGCCTGGATGGCGTACGACGCCGGTGACCTGGCTTTGGCGGCGGAGCTGCGGGAACGCGCCGCCCAGCTCAAGCGGCAGTTCAACGAGCAGTTCTGGCTGCCGGACCGCGGCTACTATGCGATTGCACTGGACCGGGACAAGCGGCCGGTGGACGCCTGCGCCTCCAACATTGGGCACTGCCTGTGGAACGGGATCGTCGACGCGGACAAGGTACCCTTGGTGGTGCGGCGGCTGATGTCCCCGGAAATGTTCAGCGGTTGGGGCATCCGTACACTGGCCACGGATATGGGCGCCTATAACCCGGCCAGCTACCACAACGGATCGGTGTGGCCCCACGACAACGCCATCATTGTCACCGGCCTGATGCGGTACGGCTTCGTGCAGGAAGCCCAGCGGGTGGCCATGGCACTCATCGAAGCGGCGGAATTCACCGAACACCGCCTGCCGGAGCTGTTCTGCGGGTTCGACCGGTCCGAGTTCCCGGAGCCGGTGCCGTACCCCACGTCCTGCTCGCCCCAGGCCTGGGCTGCCACCACTCCGGTGCACCTGCTGCGCACGCTGCTGCGTTACGATCCGCACGTCTCGCTGAACGGCATGTGGCTGGACCCGGTGCTCCCGGATTCCCTGGGCCGGGTCCGGATCGCTAACTGTCCTATCGGCAACGGCCGGATCAGCATCGATGTGACCGGCTCCGAGGCCACCATCGAGGGGCTTCCACCGGGGATGGAGTGGCACCGCGAAGTCCGTCCGCCGCTGGCAGATCTTATCGACCTCACTGAACAGCTCAGCAAGACCGGATAACCACGGACCAGGAGCACGCCCATGCGGATTGGATTGATTGCGCCGCCTTGGATTCCCGTCCCGCCCACCGGCTACGGCGGAACAGAGGCCGTCATCGACGCGCTGGCAAACGCTTTCACTGCGGCCGGGCACAGCGTCCTGCTGGCCGCTGCCGCCAACAGCACCTGCCCGGTGGAGCAGGTCGCCGGCTGCGAGGCGGAGAACCGGGCAACCCTGGGGGAAACCCAGTCGGAGCTGCCCCATATCATCCGCGCATACGCCGCAATGACCGGCGTCGATATCATCCACGACCACACCCTGGCCGGCCCGCTCTACCGGCACCGCCCGCCCAGCATCCCGGTGGTGAGCACGATCCACTCCCCCATCACGCCAAGCCTGGCTGAGGTCTACCGGACCTTCAGCCGCGACGTTGCGCTCGTGGCCATCTCCCACAACCAGGCCGGGACCGCCCCGCAGGTGAACATCCGCCGCGTTATCCACCACGGTATCGACGCGGCCGCGGTACCGGTGGGCACCGGAGCCGGCGGCTATGTGTGCTTCCTCGGCCGGATGTCCCCGTGCAAGGGCGTAGTGGAGGCCATCACGGTGGCGCGGCAGGCCGGTATGCCGCTGAAGCTCGCGGCCAAGATGAGCGAACGGGCGGAACTGGAGTACTTCCGCACGGTCGTCGAGCCCCTGCTGGGCCCGGACGAGGAATTCCACGGCGAACTGGACCCCGCCGGCAAAGCCGCGCTGCTGGGCGGCGCCACGGCCTTGATCAACCCGATGCAGTGGGACGAACCGTTCGGCATGGTCATGATCGAGTCGCTGGCCACCGGGACGCCGGTCGTTGCCACGCCGCGGGGCGCGGCACCGGAGATTATCGACCCCGGGGCCACGGGTTTCCTGGCACCGACCATTGAGGAGTTGGCCGCGTGCCTGCCGCACGCGGCAGAGCTGGACCGGCGCAGCTGCCGGTCCGCCGTCGAAACCCGTTTCAGCGCGGAGGCGATGGCCCGCAACTACACGGAATTGTTCACGGAACTGCTCGCGGATCCGGTACCGGCGGCCAGCTCAGCCAGGTAGCGCGGCGCGCCTCCGGCTCAGCCCGCCCTGGGAACGGAGTGGCCGCCGAATACGGTCACGATGATGGATATGACCAGGCTGGCTGCTCCCAGGACCAATCCGGCCGTCGCCGTTTTCTTCCCGGCCCGCCGCCGGTTGCCGCCCATGAGGGCCAAGACGATGGCCAGGGGCCCGAACAGCGAGGCCGCGGAACCGACCACCGGAATCAACGACAGAATGACGGACACGATACCGGTCACCAGCGACGCGATGCCGAGGACATTGCGTCGCTGCCGGTGTTGACGCGGATGCGGCGGCCGGCGGCCGGTGATGGGCTGTGGATGCACTTCAAGCGGTTTGGGCTGGTAAACCTGAGACATTTAGTTCCCCCATGGAAGAGCCAGCAGAGCCGGCGGATCGTGTTGCGCCGGGGGCGGTGCGGCCGCAGCTGCCGCCCGCGGCTGATCCCCCGATTCCCCCTGAACCAGGCACCCGCACTGGCACAGCCAGTGGCCCATGTGTCCCCCAACACAAGGAACTATACCGAATGCGTACCCCCGCTCCGCCGCACATTACATAACTTGGCAGGCACCTCCGGCAGACACGGCCAAAGGATTTCCCAAGCGGCACCGGCGAGTATCGGGACGTGGGCCAGGAAAACGAGAACAGGGGATAACGCATGACTGTGGACCTGTTCATCCGACGCACCACTGGACCACGGACGAAAACATCGCCACCCGGGAAATCCCGATCACGGCGACCTAGGATCTCCGGCTGGCTGAAAACTGGAGCCCGCGGCCAGCCACGGCGCGAAAGCGCCAGGAGAAACCCGGATCTCCACGCCGTCCTAAGCTGACAGGCCCCCAGCTAAGGACACCTGGCGTGGAGATCCGGCGGGTCCTGTCCTCGCCGCGGGTCACGGGGCGAGGTGCGTGGGCGCGAACATCCTCAGGAGCGTTTCAACAACGACGACGTTGGGACCGTCCGCGGCGAAGGAAGCCTCCAGCGCCTCCCGCACTCCCTCCGGCCCAACCCGCAGCGCCGGCACCCCGAAGGATTCAGCGAGCGCCACGAAGTCCGGCCGGGCCAGTTCGGTTGCGGTGGCCTTGCCGAAGGCGCCGACCATGTATTCGCGCAGGATCCCGTAGCCGCCGTCGTCGATAATCAACCAGGTGACCGGGACGTTGTGCTGCCGGGCCGTGGCCAGCTCGGCGATCGAGTACATCGCCGAACCGTCGCCGGAAACGGCCAGGACGCGTCCGCCGGACCGGCTGCCCGGCCCCGGGCTGCCCACTGTCGCCAGGCCGACCGCTCCTCCAATGGCGCCGGGGAAGCCGAACCCGAGGCCGCCCGCGCCCTGCGCGGAGTGGAACTGCCCGGACTTTGCATCCCAGCACGACCAGGCCCAGTAGGCCGCGATGGTCATGTCCCAGAAGGTCTGCATGTCGTCCGGCACCGCGTCCCGGATGTCCGCCATGAATTTCCGCTCCAGGGCCAGGTCCTGGCTGTCCAGCCGGGCCTGCACCTTGGCCAGGGTTTCCTTGACCAGGATTTCCGGGGTCCGGCCGTGCCAGCCCGCAGCCCCTCCGGCCGGCACCTCCGCGTCCGTGAGCGCGGCACCCAGCGCCGCGTCCAGCGCCTCATCCAAGACCGCGAGCGCCTGGCCTGCGTCGGCCCGGATGCCCAGCGCGGGGCGATTGGACTCCAGGACCCGGGGTTCGGCGTCGATCTGGATGATCCGGCCACGGGGCTCCAGCGTGAAATAGTTGCTCGTCACCTCACCCAGGGAGGAGCCGACCACCAGCAGCACGTCTGCGTCCTCCAGGACCTCGGTGACGTAGCGGTCCTCGACCCAGGACTGCAGCGACAGCTCGTGGTTCCAGGGGAAGGACCCCTTGCCGCCCGGCGTCATGACCACCGGGGCCCGCAGCTTCTCGGCCAGGGACAGCAGCTTTTCTTCCCCCCGGCCGCGGCGGGTTCCTCCGCCCGCCACGATCGCCGGACGCTCCGCGGCAGACAGCCAGCGCACTGCCTCCTTGACCAGCTCAGTGCGCGGCGGGTTGTCGAAGGGTTCTGCCAGCGCATCCTCCACCGGCGGCACCACTACCGGGTCCAGCAGCACATTTTGCGGAATCTCGATCCAGACCGGACCCTGCGGCGAGGAGACTGCCTCCGTCCAGGCGTCCATGATGGCGGAGGGAATGCCGGAGGCATGCTGGATGAGCCGCTGGCTCTTGGTCACGTTCGCCGCGGAGGCCTTCTGGTCGTCGAGCTGGTGCAGCATCCCCTTGCGCCGCGCCCCGAGTCCTTCCAGCGGAATCTGGCTGGCCACCACGATTATGGGCACCCCGGTGGCGTACGCCTCCTGCAGGCCGGCCAGGGCCGTCAGCGCGCCCGGCCCGGTGGACAGGAACAGCACGCCGACCTCGCCCGTGGCCCGGGAGTAGCCGTCCGCGGCGAAGGCGGCGTTGTTCTCCACGCGCGCGGAGACGAACCGCAGGTCGGAGCGGGAGAGGGCGTCGAACAGGCCCAGCGCGTGCTGGCCCGGGATCCCGAACACTGTCCGGGCACCCAGCGCGGCCAGGGTTTCAACGACGAGGTCTCCGCCGTTGCGGCTCACGCGTGGCCCCCGGTGGTTGCGCGGCGTGCCAGCGGAGCGGAAAGCCCTTCAGCCACAGCCCGGTCCGCCATGAGCGTCACCAGATCGTAGGCCACGTGCGAGGCCGCAACCCCGGTGATCTCCGCATGGTCGTACGCCGGGGCGACCTCAACGACGTCGGCCCCCACCAGATTCAGGCCGCGCAGTCCGCGCAGGATCTCCAGCAGTTCCCGGCTGGTCATGCCGCCGGCCTCCGGTGTTCCGGTGCCGGGGGCGTGCGCCGGGTCCAGCACGTCGATGTCCACGGACACATAGAGCGGCCGGTCCCCGATCCGGTCGCGGAGCCGGGCGATGACCTCGTCCACGCCCTGCCGGAAGACATCGGCGGAGGTCAGGATGCCGAAGCCGAAGCGGCGGTCGTCCTCCAGGTCCTTCTTGCCGTACAGCGGCCCCCGGGTCCCCACATGGGACAGCGCCTCGGTGTCCAGGATCCCTTCCTCCACAGCGCGGCGGAACGGCGTGCCGTGCGTGTATTCGGCCCCGAAATAGGTGTCCCAGGTGTCCAGGTGCGCATCGAAATGCAGCAGCGCCACGGGTCCGTGCCGCTGGGCCGCAGCGCGCAGCAGCGGCAGCGCGATCGTGTGGTCGCCGCCCAGCGTCACCAGCCTGCCGCCGTCGTCCGTCAGGTCCAGCGCATGCTGCTGGATCGACACGATCGCCTCGTGGATCTCGAACGGGTTCACGGCCATATCCCCCGCGTCCGCCACCTGTACGTTCTCGAACGGGGAAACATCCAGGGCCGGGTTGTAGGGGCGCAGCAGGCGCGAGGCCTCGCGCACATGGTTAGCCCCGAACCGCGCACCCGGACGGTAGGAAACCCCGGAATCGAACGGGACTCCGACGACGGCGATCTCCGCCTTGCGTACCTGGTCCAGCCGAGGGATCCGGGCGAAGGTGGAGGGACCGGCAAAGCGCGGAATCCGCGATGAATCGATGGGACCGAGATTGCCGTTGGCTTCAATGCGGAGTTCTTCCATGGAATTCCCTCGGAATAGTTGTCCAACAGGCATCAGCTGTTTCGTCTCACGCTAATCAGGGGCAGGTGTTGGGTCAAGGGTAGGCTTGTGCCATGGCAGGCTCACGGCGCAGTAATGACGAGAAAAACGACGTTGACGTTCTGATTGTCGGGGCGGGTCCGACCGGGCTGGCCCTGGCAGCCCAGTTGCACGCCCTTGGCATCAGCTTCCAGATAATCGACAAACAACTCGAGCGCGCCAGCCAGTCGCGCGCCCTGGCGATCCAGCCCCGCACCCTCGAGGTGCTTGCAGGAACCGGCATCACGGACAAGCTCATCGCCGCCGGCAACCGCACCGCCCAGATGCGCGTGCATTTCGGCAACCGGGTCAGCAGGTTCGGGCTCTTCGACATCGGCATCAATGACACCGCTTACCCCTTCCTGCTGTTCCTCTCCCAGGCAGAAACCGAACGCATCCTGACCGAGCACCTGGCCCAGGACCGGATCCGGGTGGACCGCGGGTATGAACTGCAGGAAATCGAGCAGGACGACTTCGGCGTCGACGCCCGCATCCGCCACATCAGCGGCGCGATCTCACACACCCGCGCCAGCTACCTGGTCGGCTGCGACGGCGCGCACAGCACCGTGAGGCGGAAGACGCCGATCGGCTTCACCGGTTCCTCCTTCCCGCAGACCTTCATCCTGGCGGACCTCGAGGTCGACGGACTGGAGCGGAAGGCCATCCATTCCTTCATAACCGACGCCGGCGTGATGTTCTTCTTCCCGCTCGGCAGGCCTGCCACCTGGCGGATGCTCAGCCTGCGCCCCCGGAAGGACGCCGGCACGGAGGTCACACTGGCGAAGCTGCAGCAGCTGGCTGACACGTACACGAACGGCAAGGCCCGCCTGCATGACCCGGCCTGGCTGACCGGCTTCCGGATCCAAAGCAAGTCCGCCGAACGGTACCGGGAGGGGCGCGTCTTCGTGGCCGGGGACGCGGCGCACATCCACAGCCCCGCGGGCGCGCAGGGCATGAACACCGGGATTCAGGATGCAGTGAACCTGGCGTGGAAGCTGGCCCTCGGATCCACCGGGGCGGCGACCCCGGAACTGCTGGATTCCTACGACGGCGAACGCTCGCCGGTGGGGCGGACGGTCCTCAGGTTCACCAACCGGCTGTTCAAGTTCGCCACCTCCGCCAACCCGCTGATGAAACTGGCCCGCACCCGGCTGGCACCCCGGCTGATCCCGCTGGCCATCCGGTCCCGGCCGCTGCGCACCGCCGGACTGCGGATGATTTCCGAGCTTGACGTCAACTACCGCCGCAGCCCAATCGTGGAAACAGGCTCCCGGATCATGTTCCGCGGACCGAAGGCGGGCGACCGCCTCCCCGACGCGCCGGTTCTGCGCGCCGGCCGGCCCAGCACGCTGCACGCCGAGCTCGCGGACGCAGGTTTCCATCTTCTGCTGTGCGGTCCGGGCTGGAGCGGGCGCTGGCGCCAGGATTCGCCGTCGTCCTATTCGAAGCATCCGTTCGCGGATTTCCCCGCCGCCGCGGAAGCAACTTCGGTCCACCGCCTGGGCATCGGCGACGCTGCCACCATCAAACCGGCGGCGGACGGACTGGTGTTCAAGCGGCTGGGCCTGCGCCGGCACCAGGCGGCACTGTTCCTGGTCCGTCCGGACGGCTACATCGGCTACCGGTCCGCCGGCACGGACCTGTCAGGCGTGCGGCAGCACCTGGCCAAAATCCTGAACACCCCGGCCGGAGCGGAAGAAGCTGCCATCCCGGCCAAGCTGTAGGAACGCGAACTGACCATTGGTCAGGGGGCAGCCCGCGCCACAGACAACCTAGCGTGACGCGGCCGGCACCAGGGTCCAGAGGACAACCGCTTCCTCGTCATGCGGGTTTTCCCAGGTGTGGGGCTCCCGGCCCGGGAACGTGACGGTGTCCCCGGCCTCGAGTTCGAAGCGTTCGCGGGACAGGATCAGCGTGAAGCGGCCCTGCACCACATGGAGTACTTCGACCTCGCAGTCCACGGAGTAGAAGTCGGATTCGCCCTTGCCGTGCGGGGCGATGGTGGCGCGGATGACCTGCAGACGGTGCTCCGAGCGGGCCGTGACCAGGCGCTCAGTGATGCCCTCACCCCCAAGGCTGATCCGCGGCCCCTCCTCATGCCGGACCAGGTGGGTCTCCGGCTGCGTGAACAGGTCGCCGATGGAAATGGACAGCACCTGGCACAAGGTAACCAGGGAGGCCACCGACGGAGACGTCAGATCCCGTTCCACCCGGCTGAGGAACCCCTTGGTCAGACCGGTGGACTCCGCCACCTGTTCGATGGTCAGGCGCTGGTTCTGCCGGGCGGCGCGGATGCGCGGCCCGATGGCCACCGGCTCGCTGCTCGGTTCAACAGGCAGGGCCTTCATCGGTCTCCTCTTTCATGCGCAGAACTGGAACGAGCTTACCCGTTGATAGCAGCGGCAACACGGCCGGAGATGGCGGGCCGGCTGTCGCCCGGGCCGCACAAGCGTCCGCTGTGACCGGCCTCATGGCCGGCCAGCTTAGGAATCCCCGGACCCGGCCGGTAGCATTGACTACTGCGAAGGGGAGTAGTTCCCGCACACACTCAGGCAGGTGTGCGGAGGACCGTCGACATACTGGCCATCAGGGATGGGGCCCGGCTGTCCACCCGAAGTGCCCACGCCGCCAGGCATCCGCCCCAGGCGGCAATGCACAAGCGGCAATGGGTGCCGACGGCGAGCGAGACCTTCGGTCAGATGACACGTCATTGGCCGGAGTTCCGCTGTATCCACCTCCGGTCGGTGACATGACCACGATCAGGAGAATCCCGCGTGAATGCCACCAAGCCCAACGGCCGCCCCGAAGCCGCCTCCCCGCCGTCGTCCGCTGACATCAAACGCTGGCGCCAGTACCTGGCCGACGAGCGTGCCGAGGCCGCCGTCTACCGTTACCTGGCCGCCCGCCGAGACGGCGAGGAAAAGGAAATCCTGCTGGCCCTCGCCGATGCTGAAGGCCGCCACCAGGCCCACTGGACGCAGCTGCTGGGCGAGAACGCCGGCAAACCGCGCCGCCCCTCCATCCGGAACATGCTGCTCGGTTTCCTAGCCAAGCGCCTGGGATCCGTGTTCGTGCTGGCACTGGCGCAGCGGGCCGAAAGCCGTTCACCGTACGCCAACGATCCCAATGCCACCGAAGCGATGGCCGCCGACGAGCAGATCCACGAAGAAGTGGTCCGCGGCCTGGCCATCCGCGGCCGCAACCGCCTCTCCGGCAACTTCCGCGCGGCGGTGTTCGGCGCCAACGACGGCCTGGTCAGCAACCTGGCCCTGGTCATGGGCATCGGCGCCACCGGCGTCGCCAGCAGCGTGGTGCTGTTCACCGGCATCGCCGGCCTGCTTGCCGGTGCACTGTCCATGGGCGCGGGCGAATACGTTTCCGTGCGCTCCCAGCGCGAACTGCTCAACGCCTCCCGCCCCACCCAGGTCACCCTCATCGCCGCCCCGCAGCTGGACCTGAACGCCAACGAACTGGTGCTGGTCTACCGGGCCCGCGGCATGACCCAGGAGGCAGCCGAGCACCGCGCCGCCGAACGCATGGGCTTCTACAGCTGCGACTGCGACCCCAGCCTCTCCCTGCATCCGGAGAAAGAGAAGCAGGGCGACGAGCACGAAACGCTGGGCACCGATCTGGGCGCCGCCGCAGCCAGCTTCTGCTTCTTCGCCTCCGGCGCGCTGATCCCGATCCTGCCCTACCTCTTCGGGCTGACCGGAGTGGCCGCCGTCGTGCTCTCCGCGGCGCTGGTGGGCCTGGCGCTGCTGGGCACCGGAGCGGTGGTCGGGCTGCTGTCCGGCGCCTCCCCGCTCAAGCGCGCACTGCGCCAGTTGCTCATCGGCTTCGGCGCCGCCGCAGCCACCTACCTGCTGGGCCTACTGTTCGGAACCTCGATCGCCTGAGCCCCGGAATTTACGGCACCTCAGAATAACGATGACGGCCCCGGCGGAATGTGACCTAGCTCCCATTCCGCCGGGGCCCGGGTCTATGCTTGAGGTTCTGGACAGGGCTAATGTTCTGGGCAGGGCTAATGTTTGGGGGACATATGCCGCAGGACCACTTCAATGAAATAGTTCACAACCCGCGCGCGGGCATAAACCGCCCCGCCGCGCGCCAGCGCGGACATGCCCTGCTCCGGCGGCCCCGCGCCGGAGTCGTGCTGCTGGCCCTGCTGCTGGCCGTTGTCCTGTGGGCCACTATTTCCCTGACTGCTCCCGGCGGCCTGCTGCCGCTGATCCGCGGGGCGGACCATCCGACGGCCGGCATCGAGGCGGCAGACAGTCCGCTGGGCCAGCCGCCCGCTGTCCTGGAGTCCTCCAGCCAGTCGTCCAGTTACCGGCTGCAGGAGGCGCCGGATCCGGGGCAGGAGTTCATCGCCTACGATCCGTGCCGCCCCATCCACTACGTCGTGCGCCCGGACCATGGGCCGGCCAACGGACAGGAGCTCATCCGCCAGGCGGTCGCCCGCGTGTCGGAGGCCACCGGGCTGCAGTTCACCTACGACGGCGGCACGGACGAAGCGCCGCAGCAGGAACGTCCGCGGTACCAGCCGGAGCGCTACGGCGACCGGTGGGCCCCGGTACTGATCGCGTGGTCCACCGAGGCGGACACCCCGGAGCTGGCAGGGCAGACTGTGGCCCTGAGCGGCAGCGCCGCCGTCAGCATCACCGGCAAGCCCTGGGTGTTCGTGACCGGCCAGTTGGTGCTGGACGCCCCGCACCTGCGCGAAATCCAGTCCGTCCCCGGCGGCACCGATGCCGCCCGGGCCGTGGTCATGCACGAACTGGGCCACGTGGTGGGGCTGGACCATGTGGAGGACCGGTCACAGCTGATGCATCCGGAGACCACCCTGGCGGTGACCGAGTTCGGCGCGGGCGACCTGGCGGGGCTGGCGAAGCTGGGCCAGGGACCGTGCGTCCCGGAGCTATAACCGGCTCTGCCGTTCCGTATCCTCAGGCGTTCCCGCCGGCGAGCAGTTCGACGGCTTCCTCGGGGCTGTCCACGATGTGCAGGCGCTCCGCCATCGGCTTGCCGGCGGCCAGCGACCGCAGCAGCGGCCAGGCCGGCAGGTCCACCTCCCAGTGCCGCCGGCCCACCAGGATCATCGGCGCCACCACCTCCGGGGTGGAGTAGTAGTTCTCGCACGCGTCCTGGAAGATCTCCTGCAAGGTCCCGGCGGCGCCTGGCAGGAAGACAGTGCCGCCCGTGCACCGTTCCAGCAGGATGGCTTCGCGGATGGCGTTGGCGAAGTACTTGGCAATGCGCGTGGCGAACAGGTTGGGCGGTTCGTGCCCGTAGAACCAGGTGGGGATGCCCAGGCTGGGCGCTCCCTGCGGATAGTCACGGACGACGGCGAACGCGGTCCGCGCCCAGTCCGTCACCGAGGGGCGAAAACCGGGAACGGCGGCCAGGGTCCGCAGCACGCTGGCCAGCCCGGCCTCGTCCGCACCGGAAAGATAGGCCCCGAGGTTGGCCGCTTCCATGGCACCCGGCCCCCCGCCCGTGGCGACCACATGACCGGACTGGGACAGCAGCCGCCCCAGGCGGGCGGCGTCGTCGTACTCCGTGCTGCCGCGGGCGGCGGCGTGCCCGCCCATTACGCCCACCATCCGGCCGGCCAGCGGTCCTTCCAGGGCCTCCTGCAGCGCATCGCCGATCGCGTGGTCGTGCAGCGCAGCAGCCAGGGTGGCATCCAGGCGGCGGGCCGCCTCCGGCTGGCTGGACCACGCGTAGATCCGGGCGTCCGGCGTTGCCTCGTATTCCGCCGCATCGATCCCGGCGTACAGCTCGGCGGGTGTGTAGAGGGCCGAGCGATAGGGGTTGAACGGCACGCCGGGAAGATGCGGGAAGATCAGGGCGCCGCCGGCGCGCAGCTTCTCCTCTGTGCCCGGAGCGAACCGGCAGCCGAGGAACACGGCCCCTTCCGCGTCCAGGGCCAGCAGCGCCTCCGAGCGCTCCTGCAGATCCAGCGACTGCAGGTGCCAGCCGGCCATCGCTGAGGCTCCGCCGGCCAACAGCTCGTCCAGCTCGGCAAGGGTCTGGACCTCGAGCGTGCGCGGCCGCGGGCTGAGCGTGGGCGAGGAATTCATGCGTACAGGCTATCGGGCGGCCGAACAGACAGGCAGCCGGAATAGACAGGACAGCCGGACGGTTGCGGCGGATATGAAGGCGATTACCTACAGCCGCTACGGCAGCCCCGACGTACTCGAACTCACCAACCAGCCCGACCCCAAAGTTCCGCCCGCCAGCGCCCTGATCCGGGTCAAGGCCGCCGCCGTCAATCCCGTCGACTGGAAAATCATGGCCGGTTACCTGGACCCGCTGCTGGACGTGGTCTTCCCGGTGATTCCCGGCTGGGACGTCGCCGGCGTCGTTGAGCAGGTCGGCGTGGACACCCCCGAATTCGCCCCCGGCGATGAAGTCATTGCCTACGCCCGGAAGGATCATGTCCACGGCGGCACCTTTGCCGAACTGGTCACCGCCCCGGTGCGGACCATGGCCCGTAAGCCGGCCGCATTGTCCTGGGAACAGGCCGCCGGCCTGCCGCTGGCAGGGCTCACGGCCTATCAACTGCTGCAGCGCCTGGGCGTGACCGGCGGCGATACCGTCCTGGTGCATGCAGCCGCGGGCGGCGTCGGCTCGCTGGCCACCCAGATTGCCGTGGCCGCCGGCGCCCGGGTGATCGGAACCGCGTCGCCGAAGAACCACGACTACCTGCGCGGCCTAGGCGCCGAACCCGTCGAGTACGGTGGCGGGCTGGCCAGCCGTGTCCGGGAACTGGCGCCGGAGGGCGTAAACCTTGCAGTGGATCTGGTGGGCGGCGTACTGGACGTGACCCGTGCTGTCCTGGCCAAGGGCGGCCGGCACGGCTCGATCGTCGACCAGTCCGTGGCGGCAGCCGGCGGACTGTACCTGTGGGCCCGGCCCGACGCCCAGGACCTGGAGGCGCTGGTCCGGTTGGTCAACGACGGAAAACTGACCGTCGACGTGGCCCGGACCTTCCCGCTGGAACAGGCTGCCGAGGCCATGAAGCTCAGCCAGACCGGACAGGTCCGGGGCAAGGTCGCGGTCTCCGTGGCATGACATGGTCAGGACCGGCCCCGGGCCTTGGTAGCGTCATCTGGTGAAGACGCAGACCACCAAGCGGTTCCTCTTGGCGGGCATGATCATGCTGCCCGCCATCCTGTTCGTGTCCGTCAACCTGCGCGGCCCCATCGTGTCGCCGTCGCCGGTGCTGGGCATCATGCAGGACGAACTGGAGATGTCCGGCTTCGTCGCCGGTCTGCTGACCTCCATTCCGGTGCTCTGCTTTGGCCTGGCCACGCCGCTGGCCGCCGCGCTCATCCGCCGGGCCGGGGCCAACCGGGCCGTGGTCCTGACCTTGCTGGGGGTCCTCGCCGGCACCCTGGTCAGATCCGCCGGCACGGCCGAAGCTGCCCTGCTGGGCACCGTCATCATCGGCGTGGCCATCACGATCGGCAACGTCGCCGTCCCGGTGATCATCCGGCGCGACTTCCGCCCGTCACAAATCGGCATGGTCACCGGAAGCTACACCGCGGGCCTGAATGTCGGTTCCCTGCTCACCGCCCTGCTCACGGCGCCGCTGGCTGCTGCCTTCGGCTGGCAGGTGGCACTGGCCGGCTGGAGCGTCCTGGCCCTGCTGGCGCTGCTCGTGTGGTCGCGGGCAACGCGCCCGGGTCTTCAAAAGTCCGCCGCGGACGACGACGGCGCCGGGGGCTCAGGCGCGGACGCCCGGCAGAGTGCCAGGCAGCAAAGTGCCGCCCGGCAGCCGCGCGGCCCCGGCGCCTGGCGCCGACCGATTGCGTGGGTGCTGACGGTTGGCTTCGGCGGCCAGGCCTTCGCCTACTATGGGGTGACCGCCTGGCTGCCATCGCTGCTGGGCGAAGTCAACGGCCTGTCCGTGGCGGCGGCCGGTGCCAGTTCCTCGCTGTTCCAGATCTTCGGCGTCGTTGGCGCGCTCGGCGTGCCCCTGCTGGCCGCGCGGCTGCCGCTTTCCGCAGTGGCCGGCGTTGTCGGGGCCCTGTGGCTGCCGCTGCCGCTGGGGCTGCTGCTGGCGCCCTCGGCCTGGGCACTGTGGTGCAGCTTCGGGGGCACTGCCCAGGGCGGCGGGCATCACCGTCATCTTCATCGCCATGATGCGGCTGGCCACCAGCGACCGGGAGGCAGGCGGGCTTTCCGCCCTGGTCCAGGGCGGCGGCTACGGCATTGGCGCTTTTGGCCCGCTGATCGTGGGCAGCATCCGCGACGCCAGCGGCAACTGGACCTGGCCCCTGCTGGCGATTCTGGCCGGGACGCTGACCATGGCTGCCGGCGCCGTCACGGGCGGCTGGAGGGCGGACCGGGCCATTCGCCGAAGCAAGGAGCTCGGGCCCAGAAATCCCGCACCCGCCGCAGACTAGCGGATTCTTCCGTCCAGCAGGTCCCGGATCGCCAGGATGCCGCGGACGATCTCGGCGTAGCTGGTGCTCAGCGGCGAGAAGCCCAGCCGGATGCCGTCCGGCGTGCGGAAATCCGGGATGACGTCCTGCCGCCACAGGGCTGCGGTAACCTCCCGCGAGCGCTCGTGCCGGATGGTCAGATGGCCGCCACGCAGCGCTGGTTCCCGAGGCGAGCCGAGCCGGACACCCAGCGGAACCAGCAGTTCGTCGACCAGCGCCAGGGCGAACTCCCCCTGGTCGATGGACTTCCGGCGGACCGCGTCCAGGCCCACCTCCGCCAGCAGGTCCAGCGTGTCCTGGATGCCGATCATGCCCAGCACCGGCGGGGTGCCGCTGATGAAGCTGCCGATGCCGGGACGCGGCTGGTACCCGGCACTCATGGCGAAGGAATCCTGGTGCCCCATCCAGCCCCAGATCGGCTGCCGCAGCCGCTGCTGGTGCTCGGTCCGGACATAGCCGAACGCAGGTGAACCCGGCCCGCCGTTGAGGTACTTGTAGGTGCAGCCCACGGCCAGGTCCACGCCCCAGGCGTCCAGCTCGGCGGGTATGACGCCGACGGCATGGCACAGGTCCCACAGGGCCAGGGCGCCGTGCCGGTGGGCAATCTCCGTGATGGCCGGAACGTCGGCGATGAAACCGGAACGGTAGGCCACATGGCTCAGAAGTACGACGGCGGTGCCCGGGTTCACTGCCTCCCTCACCTGGTCCGGGGTGACGCCGGACTGCGGGTCCGCCTCGATCCAGTGCAGGGCCAGGCCGTGCCGGGCGGCGATGCCTTCGGCAACGTAGCGGTCCGTGGGGAAATTGTCCGTGTCCACGACGATCTCGGTTCGGCCACGGGCGGCTCCGTCCGCAGCCGCTGCCTCCAGCAGCTTGTAAAGGATGACGGTGGTGGAATCGCCGATGAAGGTCTGGCCCTCCCCCACGCCTAGTACCACGCGGCCCAGCCTGTCGCCGAGGGTGGTGGGCAGGTCCAGCCAGCCTTCGTCCCAGCCGCGGATCAGCCGTCCGCCCCAGCCATTCACGATGAAGTCCTGCAGCCGCTCGGCGGTTTTCTTCAGCGGCCGGCCCAGGGAGTTGCCGTCCAGGTAGGCCGCAACGGTCTCGTCCTCGCCTGTGCCGATGAAGCGGTCCAGGTAGCTGCGCAAAGGGTCGGCGGCATCGAGTTCCGCCGCCCGGAGGGCAGCCTCTTCCTCCGCATGGGTCAGGTCGAGAGCAGTCATGCGAATTCCTCCAGTATCTGATCGGCGGCCCGGACCCGGGTGCCCAGCAGCCAGTCGGCGAAAGGTTCCGGTTCCCTGAGAGCTCCGTCCGGCGGCGGCTCGGGCGTCCAGGAGATCCGGCGGACAGGATAACCTGCGGCCCAGGCCGGCGCCAGCGCCCCGATGATCGGCGCGGGCTTGAGCCCTGCGTCCGCCAGGGCCAGGATTTCGCGCCGGTTCAGCCCCTGCGGCAGGGGTCCGTTCCCCAGATCGGTGCCGTAGCGGACCGTTCCCCCGGCCAGGACGAAGCGGCGCAGATTCTCCCGGGCGCGGCCGGCATCAGCTGTCGGGCTGCCCCAGCCGTGGATGTCCAGGGTGCTGATCCACGTCATCCTCTGCGCCATCGCCGTGATCAAGGAGTCCTCCAGAAGTTCCGTCCATGGCGAGTGCGCCAGCCGGTCCACCCCGGCCGCGAAGGCGCGCTGGGCCTGCCCGGCGCCCTGCGCATGCGCCACCACCGGAAGTCCGGCCTCATGCGCGCTGTCGACGACGGCGCGCACCACCTGTGCATCCGGCACCGGTCCGGCCTCGCTGTTGAGGACGAGCTTGATGAACGATGCCCCGGCAGTCGACTGCTCCGCCACCGCCCGGGACGCGTCCGACGCGGACGCCACCTCCCGCCAGCACCCCTCCGGCGCCCAGCTCCGCCCGGCGGGATAACCGCCCGGGGCAGTCAGGAACGCTCCGGCGCAGCGGATGTCCGGCAGGCCGCTGCCCGGGATCCGGCACTGTGCTGCCAGTTGGGAGATAACGGCCGGAATCCAGCCCAGGTCGTGGACCTCGGCCAGGCCATTGCGCATCAAGGCCGGCGCATCCGCCAGACCCAGGTGCACGTGGTGGTCGGTGAAACCGGGAAACACCGTCCCGGGCAGGTGCGCCGCCACCGGACCCGTCCCGTCCACCGGCCGGATCCCGTCCGGGCCTAGCCGCAGCAGGACCGGCCCGCCGCCGTCGTCAGCGCGGCCCGACCACACGCGGTCCGCACTGACGAACGTGACGGAACTGCCGCCGTCGTTAGTCACTTCAGTTCACCGCTCACTTCAGGTCCCCACGCAGGGCGTACAGCTCCGGGAAGAAGGTCACCTCCAGCGCCTTCTGCAGGAAGGGCACGCCGCTGGAGCCGCCGGTGCCGGGGCGGCCGCCGATGGTGCGCTGGACGGTTTTCAGATGGCGGAAGCGCCAGACCTGGAAGTTGTCCTCCAGATCCACCAGCGATTCGCAGGCCTCGTAGACCTCCCAGTGGGCTCCGGCATCCTGGTAGATCTCCCGGAGCGCATCGGCCAGGGCGGGATTGAACTCGTGGCAGCGGGTGACGTCGCGGTCCAGCACCTGGGCCGGAACCGGGTAGCCGCGGCGGGCCAGGAAACGGAGGAACTCGTCGTAGAGGCTGGGCCGCTCCAGCAGCCGGGTGAGCAGGGCCTGCGCAGACGGGTTGTGCTCCTGGACCCGCAGGTGCCGGCGGTCCTTGTTCCCCAGCAGGAACTCCACGCCGCGGTACTGCCAGGACTGGAAGCCGGACGCGTTGCCCAGGACCCCGCGGAACTGCAGATACTCGGCCGGGGTCAGCGTAGCCAGGATGGACCATTGCTCGATCAGCGTGCGCTGGATGTGCTTGACCCGGGCCAGCCGCTTGAGCGCCAGGCGAAGGTTGTCGCCGGCCAGGTCGTCCGCCGCGGTTTCCAGTTCGTGCAGGACCAGCTTCAGCCACAGCTCCGTGGTCTGGTGCTGGATGATGAACAGCAGCTCATCATGGTGCTCCGGTCGGCTGACCGGCTGCTGTGCGGACAGCAGCCGGTCCAGCCGAAGATAGGAGCCGTAGCTCATCCGCTCACGGAAGTCCGTGACCATCCGGGCGTCCGGGTCTCCCTTGTCCTCAGCCATGTAGGCAGTCTAGGGCCTCCGCCGCCCGGCGGGCTCGGGTCAGCGCAGGATGACCGTCCGGTTGCCGTGCAGGATGACCCGGCCCTCGCAGTGCCAGCGCACGGCCTTGGTCAGCGCAGCGACCTCCGCGTCCCGGCCCACGGCCACCAGGTCCTCCGGCGCGTAGGTGTGGTCCACCTCGATCACCGACTGGGCGATGATCGGGCCCTCATCCAGCTCGCTGTTGACGTAGTGCGCCGTGGCACCGACCATCTTCACGCCGCGGGTGTGGGCCTGGTGGTACGGCTTGGCGCCTTTGAAGCTGGGCAGGAACGAGTGGTGGATGTTGATCGCGCGTCCGGTCAGCTCGGTGGCCAGTTCGTCGCTGAGCACCTGCATGTACCGGGCCAGCACCACCAGGTCCACCTCGAACTTGTCGATCAGCTCCAGCAGCCGGGCTTCCGCGGCCGGCTTGGTCTGCGCCGTGACCGGAACGTGGAAGAACGGAATGCCGTGCCAGCCCACCAGGCCCTCGTGGTCCCGGTGGTTGGAGACGACGGCCACCACCTCGATGGGCAGGTCGCCGTTGCGGGCCCGGAAAAGCAGGTCGTTCAGGCAATGCCCGAACTTGGATACCATGATCAGCACCCGGCGCTTCTGCCCGTGCTTTTCCAGGTTCCAGTTCATCCCGAACTTGTCCGCTACCGGCCCGAAGTCCCGGCGCAGCTCTTCGGTGACCGAATCGTCGCCGGTGGATGCCACGTGTACCCGCATGAAGAAGTGCCCCTGCACCCGGTCGCCGTACTGCTTGTTGTCGATAATGTCGCAGCCGTGCTCCACCAGAAAGCCGGAGACGGCGTGGACGATGCCGGGCGATTCGGCGCAGTCCAGCGTCAGCACATGCTCCACCGTGGTCTGCGGCTTGTCGGCCGCCGTGGTTTCAGTCTGGGTCATGGTCATAGTTCAGCACTCGATCACATTCACGGCCAAACCGCCGCGGGAGGTTTCCTTGTATTTGACTTTCATGTCCGCCCCGGTCTCACGCATGGTCTTGATTGCCTTGTCCAAGGAGACCTTGTGGCTGCCGTCGCCCTGCAGCGCCAGCCGCGCGGCATTGATCGCCTTGACGCTGGCGATCGCGTTGCGCTCGATGCACGGGATCTGCACCAGCCCGCCCACCGGGTCGCAGGTCAGGCCCAGGTTGTGCTCGATCCCCACCTCCGCGGCGTTCTCCACCTGCTCCGGCGTCCCGCCGAGCACCTCGCACAGCGCGCCGGCCGCCATCGAACAGGCCGAACCGACCTCGCCCTGGCAACCCACTTCGGCACCGGAAATGGAGGCATTCTCCTTGAACAGGATGCCAATGGCCGCAGCGGTAAGCAGGAAGCGGACCACGCCGTCGTCGCTGGCCCCGGGCACGAACTTCCGGTAGTAGTGCAGCACGGCCGGGACGATCCCGGCTGCGCCGTTGGTCGGCGCGGTGACGATCCGCCCGCCGGAGGCGTTCTCCTCGTTGACGGCGAGGGCGAACAGGTTCACCCATTCGATCGCTTCCAGCGGGTCAGCGTACGACGCCGTCCCGCCCCCGGCTGCCTCGGCCTCCGTCAGCTTCCGGTACAGTCCCGGCGCGCGGCGCGGCACCTTCAGCCCGCCCGGCAGGATGCCCGAACTGTTGCAGCCGTTGGACACGCACTCCTGCATGACGGACCAGATGTGGAGCAGCTTGGCGCGCAGCTCCTCCTCCGACCGCCAGCACAGCTCATTGGCGAGCATGACGTCGCTGATGGACATCCGCTCGCGGGCACAGATCTCCAGCAGCTGGCCCCCGGTGGTGAACGGGAACGGCAGTTCGGTGGCATCCGGGACGATCCGGTCCGCTCCGGCCGCATTCTCGTCCACCACGAAGCCGCCGCCGACCGAGTAGTAGGTCCGCTCGGCCACGGTCCCGCCCGCAGAGTCCAGCGCCCGGAAGGTCATGCCGTTCGGGTGTGCCGGCAGCGACTTGCGCCGGTGCAGGATGACGTCCGCATCGCGGTCGAAGGCCACCGGGTGGCTGCCGCCGAGGTTCAGTTTGCCCTCGGCTGCAGCCCGCGCCACCTCCGCGTCGGCGGTGGCGGTGTCCACAGTTTCCGGATCTTCGCCCTGCAGGCCCAGGATCACGGCCTTGTCCGAACCGTGGCCGTGGCCGGTGGCTCCGAGCGAACCGAACAGCTGGACGTGCACCCGCTCCACGTACTCCAGCTGTCCGGCTGCCCGGAGGCCTGCAACAAAGAGGTTCGCCGCCCGCATCGGGCCCACCGTGTGGGAGGAGGAGGGCCCGATGCCGATGGAGAAAAGGTCCAGGACGCTGAGCGCCATCAGGACACCTCTGCACCGTCGAGGTCGACGGCGAATTCGGCCATGGCGTCCACCAGCCAGCGGCCCGCGTAATCGGCGAAGGAGGCCCGCGGGAAGATGCGGAAGCTGTCCTCGCCCGTCTTCCACAGGACTACCGGCACCGGGCCCAGCACGGTGGCGGCGGCGGTCCCGGGAGCGAAGACCCGCGGGTGCAGGTCCAGCGCGCAGCCCTTCTCCAGCACTGCCCGGGCGCTCGGTCCGGCCAGTTCCAGCGTGGTGCGGTTCGCGGAGAGTTCGACGACGGCGCCCGCCGCGTAGTTCCCCCCCTCACCGAGCGCAGCGGCCAGCCTGGCGGACAGGCTTGCGGCCGCGCCGGCAGCTTCGGTCTCCGTGCCGAGAACCAGGAATTCATCCGGGCCCAGCCACAGTGCCGCGTAGCTCTGGTCCGCCAGTGGGGCGCCCGTGACCTGGCCGTAGCCGGCCGGCAGCGCGAAGCCGAGCTCCGCCGAGATCCGGGCGGCAGCGTCGGACCCCGGATCGACCCGCAGGCCGACCATCGTCACGAAGGCAATCTCGCGCAGCGCCACGCCCCGGCGTCCGTCGGCCGAAGTGGCCACGGAGGCCTCGGCGAAGGCCTGGGCCAGGTGCGCCGCGGGGCTGCGGCGCAGGGCGCTGATGTCGGTCACGCCCGGTGCGGATTCAGTCTGGGTCAAAGTCATTTCAGCCATCTCGCCTTGCTCCTTCGGCGTCGTACAAAACAGGTTCTCCAACGGTGACCTCGATCTGGCGGTCGCCCACGGGCGCCACCAGGGTCTGGCCGATGCGGTCGCGGCCGCCCTTGATCATGGCCAGGGCGAAGGACCGCCCCAGCGCCGCGCTGTGGTAGCTGGAGGTCACGTGCCCAACCATCGGGACCGGACCGTCCTGGGGCGTGATCGGCACACCCGGCTCCACCAGCTGCTGGCCCTCGGCCAGACGGAAGGACTTGTCCGCCGGCAGCAGGCTCACCAGCTGCTTGCGGTCCGTCCGCTGCGCATCCTGCCGGTCGTAGGAGCGCTTGCCGATGAAGTCCTTGGCCTTGGACACCACCCATTCCATCCCGGCGTCCTGCGGGGTCACCGTGCCGTCGGTGTCCTGGCCGACGATGATGAAGCCCTTCTCGGCGCGCAGCACGTGCATGGTCTCGGTGCCGTACGGAGTGATGTTGAACTCCGCGCCGGCCGCGGCCACGTCCTCCCAGACCTTCAGTCCGTACCAGGACGGCACATTGATCTCGAAGGCCAGTTCGCCGGAGAACGAGATCCGGCAGATCCGGGCGGGAATGCCCGAGGCCAGGGTGGTCTCGCGGAAGGCCATGAACGGGAAGGCATCGTTGGCCACGTCCAGTTCCGGTGCCAGCTTGGCGATCACGGCCCGGGACTTGGGTCCGACGACGGCCACGGTGCTCCACTGCTCCGTCACCGAGGTGCAGGTCACGTCCAGCTCCGGCCACTCGGTCTGCGACCACTCCTCCAGCCAGTCCAGCACGCCGGCGGCGCCGCCGGTGGTGGTGGTCATGAAGAACCGGTCCTCATCCACGCGCAGGGTCACGCCGTCGTCGAAAATCATGCCGTCCGGCTTGCACATCAAGCCGTAGCGTGCCATGCCGGGCTTCAGCTTCTTGAACGCATTGGTGTAAATGCGGTTCAGGAACTCGCCCGCGTCCTTGCCGCGGATCTCGATTTTGCCCAGGGTGGTCGCGTCCATGAAGCCCACGGACTCGCGGACCGCCGCGCACTCGCGCAGCACTGCGGTGTCCCTGTCCTCGCCCGGCTGCGGGTAGTACCAGGGGCGCTTCCACTGGCCGACGTTCTCAAACTCGGCGCCGTGCTCCACGTGCCAGGGGTGGATGGAGGTCAGCCGCGCCGGGTCGAAGAGCGCGCCGCGCTCCCGGCCGGCCAGGGCCACGAACGCCACCGGGGCGTACGGTGCCCGGTAGGTGGTGGTGCCGATGTCGCCCGGGTTCGCGCCGTTCTTGAGGGCGGCAGCGATCACGCCGATCGAGGTGACACCGGAGGTCTTGCCCTGGTCGTTGGCGGTGCTGATGGAGGTGTAGCGCTTGACGTGCTCCACACTGCGCATGCCGGCGCCGGTGGCGCGCAGGACATCCTTGACCGTCTGGTCACGCTGGAAGTCCACGAAGTGGTTCTGCCACTCGTCGGCCTGCAGGCCCGGCACCAGCCACAGCGGACGCACCGGGGACTGGGCCACCGGATCGCCCGGCGCCACTGGGCGGACAGCCGCACCGGCCTCGGTCACGAAGCCGGCCCGGAAGGACGCGGACGCACCGGCCGAGGCACCTTCGGCCACGCAGTCGGCCAGGCGGTAACTGCCGCGGGCGGAGCCGATGATCTGCTGGTTGGCCACCGAGGTGGCGGGCACGAACCCGGCCAGCTCCTCGTCCCAGCGCAGCTTGCCCTGCCGCTGGCTGTGCAGGTGCACCACCGGGCTCCAGCCGCCGGAGACGGCGAGCAGGTCGGCGGCGAGTTCCGTCGGATCCCCGGCCAGGCCGCCGTCGTTGTCCAGCTTGCTGATGGTGACGCCGGTCAGCCGGCCCTCGGCATCGGGGGCGGTGTCGACGACGGCGCTGCCGGCCACCACGTGCACGCCGGTGTTCTGGGCGAAGGCTGTGGCGCGCTCGGAGAGCTCCGGCCGGGCGTCGATAATGCCGGCCAGTTCGACGGCGGCACCCGCGTCGGGCTCAGAACCTTCCGCGACGGCGCGCAGGCTCGCCTGGCGGGCGGCCAGCAGGTCCTCGGCCAGCTGGTAGGCGCTGTCGTTCGTGGTGCTGATGACGATCCGGCGCCCGGCCACCACACCGTAGCGGTTCAGGTAGGTGCGCACGGCGGAGGCCAGCATGATGCCCGGACGGTCGTTGTTGGCGAAGACGATCGGGCGCTCGTGCGCACCGGTGGCCAGGATGACCTGCTGCGCCCGGACGTGCCACAGCCGCTGCCGGGAAACACCCTTGCGGGTCAGTTCCGCGGCCTTCGCGCCGAGGTGGTCGATACGGTGCTGCAGGGCGATGACATAGTTGCTGTCGTAGCTGCCGAAGGCGTTGGTGCGGGTGAGCACCGTGCACTCCTCGGCCGCCTCCAGCTCGGCGGTAACCGCGGCCACCCACTCGGCGGCGGGAACGCCGTCGATCTTATCGGCATTGGCGCCGGAAGCCGACGCGGACAGCAGCGAGCCGCCCAGTTCCGGCTGGTCGTCGATCAGGATGACGCGGGCGCCGCTGCGGACCGCCTCACGGGCGGCGGACAGGCCTGAAGGACCGGCGCCGATCACCAGGACGTCAGCATGGACGTACTTCTTGTCGTAGACCGCGTCATCGGTCCCCGGATCCAGCTGGCCCAGGCCGGAGAGGAACTGCGCATGCAGGCCCTCCAGCAGCGGGACCGTGGTGGCCGGCAGCATGGATTCCGCGACGCTGCCCTGGAACCCGGAGGTGACCTTGACCAGGGCGTTGGCCTCCTCGACGCCGGCGGACAGGTAACCGCGCGGACGGTCCAGGTACATGGAGTTGCCGACGGCGACCCGGCCGTTGGCCAGCAGCGCCGAGGCGAGGGTGTCCCCCGGATGGCCGGTGAATTCCTGGCCGTCCACGGTGAAGGTCACGGCGGCGGAACGGTCGATCCGTCCGCCAGCGGCCAGACGCTGGGTCTGTGCCTTCCGGCCGGTTGCCTGCGTGGTCATCGGGCTCCTCCTTCGGATGCCTGGAGTTCAGGGGTGGCCTCGCCCATCTTGTAGACGGCAAGGATTTCGTAGCTGGCGGTGTCCCGCAGGACGTTGAACCAACGGCGGCAGCCGGCGCTGTGTACCCAGCGCTCCGCAAAGCGGCCCTTGGGGTTCTCGCGGTAGAACAGGTACCTGGACCATTCCTTGTCCGTCAGTTCGGCCGGGTTCTCCGGGTAGGCAACATGGGCCTGGCCGCCGTAGTGGTATTCGGTTTCATCGCGTGGCCCGCAGAAGGGGCAGGAGATGAGAATCATCGTCAAGTCTTCTTTCTACAATGCGCCGGGGTTAGTGGGCGACGGCGGCAGCGCCGTGCTCGTCGATCAGGGCGCCGGTTTCGAAGCGTTCCAGGGCGAACGGTGCGTTCAGCGGATGCGCTTCGTCGGTGGCGATGGTGTGGGCGAAGGTCCAGCCGGAGGCCGGCGTGCCCTTGAAGCCGCCCGTGCCCCAGCCGCAGTTGACGTACAGGCCGTCCACCGGCGTCTTGCTGACGATCGGCGAGGCATCCAGAGTGACGTCCACGATGCCGCCCCAGGTGCGCAGCAGGTGCGCCCGGGCGAAGATCGGGAAGAGTTCGACGGCGGCAGCCATCTGCTCCTCGATGACGTGGAAGGATCCGCGCTGGCCGTAGCCGTTGTAGGAGTCGACGCCGGCGCCCATGACCAGTTCGCCCTTGTGCGCCTGGGAGACGTAGACGTGCACATGGTTGGACATGACCACGGTCGGGTGGACAGGCTCGTGCAGCTCGGAGACCAGGGCCTGCAGCGGGTGCGACTGGATCGGCAGGTCGAAGCCGGCCAGCTTGGCCAGTACGCTGGAGTGTCCCGCAGCGGCTAGTCCCACGCGGCCGGCGTTGATCCGGCCGCGGTTGGTCTCAACGCCCACCACGCGGTTGCCGTCCTTGATGAAGCCGGTGACCTCGCAGTTCTGGATGATGTCCACGCCCATGGCGTCCGCCATGCGGGCGAAGGCCCAGGCCACATGGTCGTGCTTGGCGATGCCGGCCCGCGGCTGGTAAGTAGCGCCCAGGACCGGGTAGCGGATGTCCTGGGAGATGTTCAGGATCGGGCACAGTTCCTTGACCTGGTCCGCGTCCAGCCACTCGGCGTCCACGCCGTTGAGCTGGTTGGCGCTCACGCGGCGCATGCTCTCGCGCACATCCTGCAGCGTGTGGGCCAGGTTCATCACGCCGCGCTGGCTGAACAGGAAGTCGTAGTCCAGTTCCTCCGGCAGCTGCTCCCACAGCTTCAGGGAGTGCTCGTAGATGGCCGCGCTCTCATCCCAGAGGTAGTTGGAGCGGATGATCGTGGTGTTGCGGGCCATGTTGCCGCCGGCCAGCCAGCCGCGCTCCAGGACCGCAATGTTGGTCATGCCGTGGTTCTTGGCCAGGAAGTAGGCCGTGGCCAGGCCGTGGCCGCCGCCGCCGACGATCACGGCGTCGTAGGAGGGCTTGGGTTCCGGGTTCCGCCAAAGGAAGTCCGGGTGCTCCGGAAGCAGGTCCGCCATTACTGGGCTCCGTTCATAACAGGGGTCGGGTTCTGGGCATCGGCGTCCAGATTCGGGTAGAGCGGGAACTTGTCCGCCAGGACGGCTACGCGGCTGCGCAGCTCAACGGCGAGTTCCTCACTGAGGTGGCCGGCGCCGTCGCCCTTGAGAGCGGCGGCGATGATGTCTGCTACCTCGGCGAATTCGGCCTTGCCGAAGCCGCGTGTGGCCAGCGCCGGGGTGCCGATCCGCAGGCCGGAGGAAACCATCGGCGGACGCGGATCGAAGGGAACGGCATTGCGGTTGACCGTGATGCCGATCGAGTGCAGCCGGTCCTCGGCCTGCTGGCCGTCCAGTTCGGAGTGGCGCAGGTCCACCAGGACCAGGTGCACGTCGGTGCCGCCGTTGACCAGGCTGATGCCGGCCTGGGCGACGTCGTCGGCCAGCAAACGCTCGGCCAGCGCCTTGGCGCCGTCCAGGGTGCGCTGCTGGCGCTCCTTGAACTGCTCCGACGCGGCAATCTTGAAGGCCACGGCCTTGGCCGCGATGACATGCTCCAGCGGTCCGCCCTGCTGTCCGGGGAAGACGGCACTGTTGATCTTCTTGGCCAGCTCCGCCTTGCACAGGATCACGCCGCCGCGCGGCCCGCCGAGGGTCTTGTGGGTGGTGGTGGTGACGACGTCGGCAAACGGCACCGGGCTCGGGTGCAGGCCCGCGGCCACCAAGCCGGCGAAGTGGGCCATGTCCACCATCAGGTAGGCGCCGACCAGATCCGCGATGCGGCGGAATTCGGCGAAGTCCAGCTGGCGGGTGTAGGCGGACCAGCCGGCCACGATCAGCTTGGGGCGGTGCTCCAGCGCCAAGGCCTCCACCTGCGCCATGTCGATGGTCATCTCCGATTCGCTGACCTGGTACGGCACCACCTTGTAGAGCTTGCCGGAGAAATTGATCTTCATTCCGTGGGTCAGGTGGCCGCCGTGGGCCAGGTCCAGGCCAAGGATGGTGTCCCCGGGCTGCAGCAGCGCGAACATCGCCGCGGCATTCGCCTGGGCGCCGGAGTGCGGCTGGACGTTGGCATGGTCGGCGCCGAACAGGGCCTTTACCCGGTCGATGGCCAGCTGCTCGATGACGTCGACGTGCTCGCAGCCGCCGTAGTAGCGCTTGCCGGGGTAGCCCTCGGCATACTTGTTGGTCAGCACCGATCCCTGGGCCTGCATCACCGCAGTAGGGGCGAAGTTTTCCGACGCGATCATTTCCAGCGTGGACTGCTGGCGGCGCAGCTCGTTCGCAATTTCCCGGGCCACCTCCGGATCGGTTTCCGGCAACTGGCCGGTCAGCTGATCAACCATGATCTCTCCTTTGAAATACCACTCAGCGAATTACTGATATATCAGTTGTTGAAAAGAATGCTATGCTGGAGATCACACAGAGTCAATAGGTCGAAGCCAAGAAGCCCCTCCCCCCCTTTGGAGGAGCGTCGGCGGAAGGAGCCGGACCATGAATACCCTGCCCATTATGCCGCCTGCCGACACTGCGGAGCTCTCGCTCGCCGAGGCCGCCTACCGGCAGATCCGGGACAAACTCATCATGCTGGAGCTGCGGCCGGGCGAACCGATCAACGACGCCCAGCTAGCCTCGGAACTCGGCGTGGGACGCACGCCGGTGCGTGAAGCCCTCAAGCGGCTGGAACTCGACCGCCTGGTCGTCTCCTACCCGCGCCGCGGCACCTTCGTGACCCGCGTGGACATCACCGAGCTGGCGGATATTTCCGAGATCCGCGAACTGCTGGAACCGCTCGCCGCCCGCCGGGCGGCCACCATGGCGAACGCCGCGATGCGCACCGAGCTGCGCGAAGTCGCCAAGGCGATTGCCGCCATCGGCAACGACGACGGCGACCAGCAGGCCCTGATGCGCTACGACATGATGGTCCACCGGCTCATCTACAACGCCGCCGCCAATCCGCATCTTGAAGACGTGCTGATCCGGTACGACAACCTGGCTACCCGCATCTGGTGCGTGGTCCTGGACAAGGTTCCCACGGTCAAGGGGCACATCACCGAGCACGTCGACCTACTGGAGGCCATCGCCGACGGCGACGCAGATCGCGCGGCGCAGCTGGCCCTGGATCACGTCACCAGCTTCGAGCAGACCATCCGGAAGGTGCTGTAGAACTCGGGGCTGTAGAGCTCAGGCCGCGCAGGCAAGATCAACCGGGCCGAGATCAGCGCGGCCGTCAACTTCGTCGAGCACGGCGTCCAGGGCGGTCT
This sequence comes from Arthrobacter sp. B0427-1-12, assembly GCF_059092905.1. Taxonomy (NCBI): domain Bacteria; kingdom Bacillati; phylum Actinomycetota; class Actinomycetes; order Micrococcales; family Micrococcaceae; genus Arthrobacter; species Arthrobacter sp. B0427-1-12. The sequence continues at coordinate 104,200 of NZ_JBNHIC010000008.1, forward strand.
GGAATACGGCTTCGGCCCATGAAATCTTTCCGGGAGGCTTGACTGGCTTGACCGCCTTCACTGCAGACCCGGAGATTGGGGTTCCGGGCAGCGGCGGCGCGGTGGAGTGGTAGGTATGGCCGGTGGGCGTGGTGATTCTGACCGTGCCGGCCGGATCATCGTCTGTTTCGCTGGTCCAGCCGGGGATTTCCTCGGTCGCGCAGGATCAGCATCCGGCGCAGTCCGGCCGGGAAGAGCCGCGCCTTCGAATCCAGGGCCGTCAGCTCACCGGTGGCCGGCGCGGTAGACCTTCACCCCCTGCCTCAGGGGCAGCAGGGCCGACACCCAGGCCATGGTGTCCGGCGCCGGCCGGCAGGAGACGAACCGTTCCGATTCGGCCCGGCGGACCACCGAGGCCGGATCCAGCCGGGCCGCGGCCCTCTGCGCCGCCGCCCCCAGCCTCCCGCTCCCCCATGCCTCCAGGGTTGGGGGATCCTTCGCGAGGTCCTCATCCGCGGCGCGGCGGTCCCCGGCCGTGAGGCAGGCGGTCTCCTGCACCAGAATGGTGGCCCGCCACCCGCTCAGCCGGCCGGCCGACAGCGCCGCCATCGTGTAAGGCATCCCGTCCACCAGGGCCCTGGCGAAGCCCAGGTGCCGCCCGCCGGCGTGCGGGGACTCCCGCCGTGCCAGCGCCACCTGCCGGGCCACACCCCGGCCCCGCTCCCTCACCGGCACGCCTTGCGCGGCCTGCTCCTGCCGCACGGCCGCGTCCAGGGCCACCGCCAGATCATGCTGGCGGTCGGCGCCGTCACCGCCAATGTGGTCACCGCCGTCCTCCTGTCCGAAGTCTTCCCGACGGCGGTCCGGTACACCGCTTCGGCAATCACCTACAACGTCAGCTACGCGGTATTCGGCGGCACTCACCGTTCGTGGCGACGTTCCTGATCGCCGCAACCGGCAACAATCTCGCCCCGGCCATCTACCTCACGGTGATCGCGGCCGGTGCGCTGATGGCAGCACTGTCGCTTCCGGAAACCAGCCGGAAATCGCTGCAGGCGGACGACGCCGACCGGCACCGGAGCGAGGAAACCGCACCGGAAACCGCGCAGCGCGGTCCCCTCGCGCATTACCGCCGGTTACCGCGCGGTATCTGCACTGATCCAAAGTTTGAGAACATGAAGCATGGCTCCCGAAAAATCGCCTCCCGTAGACCCCGAACCGGACACCGGCCACACCGGCGGCGTTCAGTCCGTCGACCGGGCCATCACCGTACTTGAGATCCTGGCCCGCAACGGCGATGCGGGGGTCAGCGAAATCGCCGAGGAAATGGGCGTCCACAAGTCCACAGCCTCGCGTCTGCTCAGTGCCCTGGACGCCCGCGGCATGGTCCAGCAGAACCACGAACGCGGCAAGTACCAGCTCGGTTTTACCGTCCTTCGTCTGGCCAGCTCCATTCCAGGCCGGCTCAGCCTGGCCAAGGAAGCCCGCCCGATCCTCGAAGAGCTGGCTGAACGTTTCAAGGAGACCGTCAACCTGGCCGTGCTGCGGTCGGACTACGCGGTCAACGTCGACCAGGCGATGGGTCCATCGACACTGGCCACCACGGACTGGATCGGCAGTCTGACTCCGCTGCACGCGACCTCCAGCGGCAAGGTCCTGCTGGCAGCACTGACGGCGGAACGGCGGGAGCGGATCCTGAAGGAAACCGGCCTGCCGGCCCAGACCGCCAGGACCATCACCTCGCGCCAGGAGCTGGAGAAGCAGCTGCTGCAGGTCGCCAAGGACGGCTATGCAACGGTCCTCGAGGAGTTCGAAATCGGCCTGAACGCCATCGCTGTCCCTGTGCACGACCACCTCGGCGCCGTCATCGGGTCGGTCAGTATTTCCGGCCCTGCCTTCCGCTTTGATCCCGAAAAAATACCCGGCCTGCTTGAGGAGCTCAAACAGGCCGGGCAGAGAATCAGCGAGCGGATGGGCTACACCGCCGCCTGATCGGTTGGGCGGGTCAGGGTACCGCTTTTACTGGATGCGCTGAGCCCGCTCCTCGAGCGGGGGCGTATCCGCGGTGAGACCCAGGACTGCCGTGCCGGAGGGGTTCACGTCACCCACCTTGCTGTTGACCCAGTCATGGAAGGCGCCGATGTGGTGCTCGCTGGGCACCAGCACGCCGCCCTTGGTGTAGACCTTGGACCCCATGGCCGGCTGGCAGCGTTCGCAGGCGTCAAAGTCCTGCATGTTCACGCGGTGGAACAGTTCCACGGACGCGTCCAGGTCCTTGCCGCTTTCCACCACGCTCGGCAGGTACAGCCAGTCGCACTCCACGATGGTGTGGTCCGCGGCAAGCGGGAACATCCGGTGGATGATCACGTGGTCCGGGACCAGGTTCACGAAGACGGTTGGCTTGATGGTGATGGCGTAGTAGCGGCGGTCCTGGTCCTCGCCCACACCGGGAATCACGTCCAGGCCCTCGGACCCGTCGATGGTGAAGCCCTTGATCTCCTCACCGAACTCGGCGCCGTGGCCCACGAAGTACTGGGCGGCCAGGCCGTCGGCAAATTCGGGCAGCACCTCGGTCAGCTCCGGATGGATGGTGGCGCAGTGGTAGCACTCCATGAAGTTCTCAATGATGAGCTTCCAGTTGGCCTTGACGTCGTACTTGATCCGCCGGCCAACACTGAGGTTGGCGACGTCGTAGCCCTCGATGGCCTTCAAGTCGCCCAGGCGCTCCTCGATGGCACCCATGACGTCTTCCTCGAACGACGGCGGCTCGTCCGCTAGGCAGACCCACACATACCCCATGTATTCACGGATGTGGACCTTGGCCAGCCCGTATTCGTTGCGGTCGATGTCCGGCATCTTTGTCAGGTTGGGCGCGGCGATGAGCTTGCCCTCGAAGTCGTAGGTCCAGGCGTGGTAGGGGCACTGGAAGGAGCGGTTGGCTTCGCCCGATTCCTCCATGCACAGCTTCACCCCGCGGTGGCGGCAGATGTTGTAGAAGGCCCGGATTTCGCCCTTGCGGGTGCGGTTGATCAGCACGCTCTCCCGGCCGATCTGCACGGTCTTGTAGGCGCCGGGCTTGTTCAGGTCGGAGGAGCGGACTGCGCAGAACCACATCTGCTCGAAGATGCGCTCCTGCTCGGCGCGGAAGATCCCCTCGTCCACATAGGTGTGGCCGGGCAGGGTGGAAATCAGGCTTTCGGAAATAATCTCAGCGGTCATCTTGACTCCTTCAGGAACGGTGCGAATCGGTGGAATGCGTTCAGGAAACTGCGGACGCGCCAAGCGCGGCCTCGTGGTGGGCCAGGTTCAGCCTGCGGCGCCACTTGGTGAAAAGCCGCGGCTGGTTCGCGCCCAGGACGCCGACGGGCTCGCCGCCCTTGTAGTACACGGCAAGGAAACTGTGTTCGTCGGTGCTGCCTGCTTCGATCTCCACGCGTTCGGCATCGCGGGCGTGGCCGGCGAACTGCAGCTTCACGCCGTACTGGTCGGACCAGAAATACGGCAGGTTCACCGGCTTCTCCGGCTCGTCAGCATTCAGCAGCGCCGCCACGGCGAGCGCCGGCCGCTCCGAGGCACCGCTCCAGTGTTCGATCCGGTGGTGGCGGCCCGAGCGCGGGTCGAGCCAGGCGGCGCAGTCGCCGACCGCCACCACTCCCGGCACGCTGGTGCGCCCCGCGGCATCGCACAGCACTCCCCCGGGTGCCTCGGCGGCAACCTCGACGCCGGAACCTGCCAGCCAGCCGACATTCGGCTCCGCGCCGATCCCCACCAGGACGACGTCGGCAGGCAGGTAACGGCCGCCGTCGAGCCTGATTCCGGTGACATTCCCTTCGCAGCTGTAGAAGGCATCTATCCGCGCGCCGCAGATCAGTTCGACGCCGTTGAGTTCATGCAGCCGGGCAATGACCGCGCCCATTTCGGTCCCCAGCGGGCCGCTGAGCGGCACCGCATCCGCGCCGATCACGGTGACATCCATCCCCAGCTCCTTGGCCGTGGACGCCACCTCCGCTCCGATGAATCCTGCCCCCACGACCACCAGCCGGCCACCCGGCGCCAGCTCCGGCGCCAGCGCCTGGGCGTCGGCCAGCGTGCGCAGCGTGAAGACGTTGGCCAGCCCCGCCAGCTCGGGCAGGGTCCGCGCCGATGCACCGGTGGCAATAACGACGCCGTCAGCCCGGAGCGTGCGCCCGTCGCCGAGGGTGATGGTCCGGGTGGCCGAATCGAATGCGGTTGCGCGCACGCCCAGCAGCCATTCCGCCCGCAGCGGATCATCCCCGGCCTCGCCGTCCCAGGTTTCCAGGGACAGATCGTTAACACCGATCTTGCCGGCCAGGAATTCCTTGGACAGCGGCGGCCGGTCATACGGCCGCTGCAGCTCATCGCCGATGATCAGCAGCCGGCCGGTGTAGCCCTGCGCGCGGGCTGCGCGCGCAGCGGAAATGCCGGCGAGGGACGCTCCCACGATGGCTAGTGTCTGCATCGCCACCTCCTCTTCTCGTGAATTGCGACAGACGCAACAAGTAGCGTTATATGCAACAGGGTGACCCCCCTCACACTTCTTGTCAAGGACAAAGCTGGCCCCCTGAAATTCCTTGACAAGTGCAAGTGAACTGGATCACTCTGTTGCATAGTGTGATCAAGGTTGATCATTACGGAACAGCAAGGCGAAACGAGGTTTTCCGATGCACAAGGCATGCCCACTGAGTGAACTCGCTGCCGGAGACGCGCTGCGGCTCGACACATCACCGCCGATCGCCGTGTTCCATACGGAGGACGGCGAACTCTTCGCCATCGATGACACCTGCACCCACCAGGACGCATCCCTGGCGGACGGCTGGGTCGAAGGCTGCGAAGTGGAATGCCCCCTTCATGCATCGAAGTTCAACCTGCGGACCGGAGAAGTCGACGCCCCGCCGGCCAAGCTTCCGGTCCGTGTCCATGAGGTCACCGTCATCGACGGCGACATCATGATCAAGGAGTCCGACGCGGCTCCCAACCTGCCACCCGGCCTAACGGTCGACGGACACGTCTAAGCAACGGACCCGTCCAAGCGAAGGAACAGCGCATGGCCATCAACAGCGACACAACGATCCAGGACGGAAACGACGAACTGGACGCCGCCATGGATGCATCGGAAGTCGACCAGGAGCTGGAGGCCTTCACCGGGCAGGATCCGGCCGATCCCGACACCGCAATCCTCGAAGTACTGCGACAGAACGCCTCCGAGCAAAAAACCGCCGAGCGGACGGCGGACCACGGCAATGGCGCCGTGGCCGGCCCGCGGAACGCCCGCGTGGACAAGGTCATCTTCGGCGTCACCGGCATCATGGCCCTGGCCTTCGTCGTCTGGGGCTTCGCCGGTACGGACAGCCTGTCCACCACCTCCACCAATGCGCTCGGCTGGGTCACCAAGAACACCGGCTGGGTCTTCGTGACCCTTGCCTCGCTGTTCGTGATCTTCGTGCTCTGGTTGGCACTCGGCCGCTTCGGCAACATTCCGCTTGGCCGGGACGGCGAAAAGCCCGAATTCCGGACGGTTTCCTGGATCGCCATGATGTTCTGCGCCGGCATGGGCATCGGCCTGATGTTCTACGGCGTGGCCGAACCCCTGTACCACTACATTTCACCGCCGCCCGGTACGGTCGACGGCCAGACACCGGCTGCCATCCAGACGGCCCTGGCCACCTCCATCTTCCACTGGAGCCTGCATCCCTGGGCGATGTACGCCGTCGTCGGTATTGCCATGGCGTACGGGACGTTCCGGCTGGGACGCAGGCAGCTGATCTCCTCGGTGTTCACCTCGCTCTTCGGCAGGAAAATAACGGACGGGCCCGGCGGGAAAGTCATCGACATCCTGGCCATCTTCGCCACTCTGTTCGGCTCCGCCGCGTCGCTGGGCCTGGGCGCACTCCAGATCGGCAGCGGCCTGCAGGCCAACGGCTGGGTCGGCCAGCTGGCCACCCCGGTCCTGGTGGTCATCATCGCGGTCCTGACCACGTGCTTCGTCGCCTCCGCCGTCTCCGGCATCAAGCGCGGCATCCAGTGGCTGGCCAACATCAACATGGTGATGGCGGTGGTGCTGGCGCTGATCGTCTTCGTCGCCGGGCCCACGCTGTTCATCCTCAACCTGATTCCGGCCGCTGTCGGCGACTACGCCCGCGACCTGGCGGACATGGCCTCGCGCACCGAGGCCGTCGGTAACGAGGCCATGCGCGAATGGCTCTCCGGCTGGACCATCTTCTACTGGGCCTGGTGGGTCTCCTGGAGCCCATTCGTGGGCATGTTCATCGCCCGCATCAGCCGGGGCCGGACCATCCGGCAGTTCGTCACCGGCGTCCTGCTGATTCCCAGCATCGTCAGCGTCATCTGGTTCGCCATCTTCGGCGGCGCCGCCTTCGGCGTCCAGCAACAGGCCGACGCCACCGAAGACACCTCGGACGGTCTGGTCCAGATGGTCGACGGCGTTCCCTCCATCTCCACTGAAGGCGCCCTCTTCGACCTGCTGCAGAACCTGTCCCTGCCAAACGTGATCGCCGCGGCGGTGGCGGTCCTGGCCATGGTCCTGACCGGCATCTTCTTCGTCACCGGCGCGGACTCCGCCTCGATCGTGATGGGCTCCCTCAGCTCCCACGGAACCGAAGAACCACGACGCCGGGTGGTCATCTTCTGGGGCGTCCTCACCGGAGCCGTCGCGGCGGTTATGCTCCTGGCCGGCGGGGACCAGCCCGCTGAAGCCCTCTCCGGGCTGCAGCGGATCACGATCATCTCCGCGGTGCCCTTTGTCCTGGTCATGTTCCTGATGTGCTTCGCCCTGACCCGCGACCTGCGCCGCGACCCGCTGGCGCTGCGAAAGCGGCTGGCGGACTCGGTGGTGGAGCGGGCGATCCGGTCCGGCGTGGACCAGCACGGCGGAGCCCAGTTCGACCTGGTAACCAAGCACGAATGCGACGACCACTGTGCCGGGGATAAACCGTGCCCTTCAACCTCGAGGTGAAAAACACTATGACTATCCTGACCCGCGAGGAGCTGGCCCCCACCACCCGGGCGGCCGCCCCCTTCGCCCTGACCCTGGCCTGTCCCGAGCGGCCCGGCATCGTCCACGCCGTCACCAGCTTCCTGGCTGAACGCGGCTTCGACATCGTCGAGCACAAGCAGTTCGATGACCACGTCAGCGGCACCCTCTTCCTGCGGACCGCGTTCCGGCCCGGTGGTGCCGGTGACAGTTCCGGCGAAGGCGGGAACGGTTTCACCCCCGAAACCCTCACCGCCCAGTTCGCTGCCGTGGCCGCCGGTTTCGGCATGACCTTCGACTTCCACGACGCCAAACCGCAGCGGTTGCTGGTCATGGTGTCGAAGTTCGGCCACTGCCTCAACGACCTGATTTTCCGCTGGCGTGCCGGCAGCCTGGGCGCGGACATCGCCGTCGTCGTGTCCAACCATGAAGACCTGCGGCCCATGGCGGAGGCCGCCGGACTGCCCTTCATCCACGTTCCGGTCACCGCGCAGACCAAGCCGGAGGCCGAGCGCCGGCTGCTGGAGCTGGTCGAGGAGTACAGCGCGGACCTGGTGGTGCTGGCCCGGTATATGCAGGTCCTGTCCGACGGACTGTGCCGGACCTTGCGCGGGCGCGCCATCAACATCCACCACTCGTTCCTGCCCGGCTTCAAGGGCGCCAAGCCGTACCACCAGGCCTACGACCGCGGCGTGAAGCTGGTCGGCGCCACCGCCCACTACGTCACCGCAGACCTGGACGAGGGCCCGATTATCGAACAGGAGGTCTTCCGGGTGGACCACAGCCTGGACCCGGAGTCGCTGGTGACGGTGGGCCGTGACGCCGAAGCCCTGGCTCTTTCCCGCGCGGTCAAATGGCACAGCGAGCACCGCGTGCTGCTCAACAACACCCGGACCGTCGTCTTCCGCTAACTGCCCGCGAACCCACGCTTTCACCCGAACTTTCAGGAGATCTGAGCATGAGCACACCACGCGTCGTCATCATCGGCGCCGGCATTGTCGGCGCCAACCTGGCCGATGAACTGGCCACCCGCGGCTGGACCGACGTGACCGTCGTCGAACAGGGGCCGCTGCACCTGGCCGGCGGCTCAACCTCGCACGCCCCGGGCCTGGTCTTCCAGACCAACCCGTCCAAGACCATGACGGAATTCGCCAGCTACACCGTCAGCAAACTGCTCTCGCTGAGCGAGGACGGGGTGTCCTGCTTCCGGCAGCTGGGTGGGCTGGAACTAGCCACCACCGAGACCCGGCTGCAGGACCTCAAGCGCAAGCTGGGCTACGCCACATCCTGGGGCATTGAGGGACGGCTGATCGATCCGGACGAGTGCGAGAAGCTCTGGCCGATGCTCAACCGGGACAATGTCCTCGGCGGCCTGTACGTTCCCACCGACGGCCTGGCCTCTGCAGCCCGCGCCGTCCAGCTGCTGATCCGCAAGGCCAGCGCCGCCGGGGTTACCTTTCTGGGCTCGACACCGGTGACCGGCGTCGAACAGGCCGGTGGCAAGGTGACCGGCGTCCGCACGCCGGACGGCGTGATTCCCGCCGACATCGTGGTTTCCTGCGCGGGATTCTGGGGCCCGAAGATCGGCGCGATGGTGGGCATGCCGGTACCGCTGCTGCCGCTGGCGCACCAGTACGTCAAGACGACGCCGGTCCCCGAGCTGGTCGGCAAGAACGAGCACGCCTACCCGCTGGATCCGTCCCAGGCGGCCCAGCTGCCCATCCTGCGGCACCAGGACAAGGACCTGTACTACCGCGAGCACGGGGACCGGATCGGCATCGGCTCCTACGCGCACCGTCCCATGCCGGTGGACCTCGACAACCTGCCGGAGTACACGGCGGAGCAGATGTCCGACCACCGCATGCCCTCCCGGCTGGAATTCACCGAAGAGGACTTCCTGCCCTCCTGGGAGGACAGCCGCGAACTGCTGCCGGCGCTGCGCGCCACGCAGATCGAGGACGGCTTCAACGGCATCTTCTCCTTCACCCCCGACGGCGGCCCGCTCATCGGCGAGTCACCCGACGTCGAAGGCTTCTACCTGGCCGAGGCCGTCTGGGTCACCCATTCCGCGGGGGTGGCCCGGGCAGTGGCCGAACTGCTGATCGAGGGGCATTCCCGCACAAGCCTGCACGAATGCGAGGTCTCGCGCTTCGAGGAAATCCAGACCGCCGAAAGCTACGTCAGCGAAACCTCGCAGCAGAACTTCGTGGAGATCTACGACGTGCTGCACCCGCTGCAGCCGCGCGTCTCCCCTCGCGATCTGCGGGTCAGCCCCTTCAACAACCGGCAGAAGGAACTCGGCGCATTCTTCCTGGAGTCCGGCGGCTGGGAGCGGCCGCACTGGTTCGAGGCCAACCGGCAGCTGCTGAAGGACCTGCCCGCCGAATGGCAGGCGCCGGAGCGGGAGGCCTGGGCCGCGCAGTTCCACTCCCCCATCTCCGCCGCCGAAGCCTGGAAGACGCGCACCGCCGTCGCACTTTATGACATGACGCCGCTGAAGCGGCTGGAAGTCTCCGGGCCCGGCGCGCTGGCGCTGCTGCAGCGACTGAGCACCGGGAAGATCGACAAGAAGCCCGGTGCGGTCACCTACTGCCTGCTGCTGGCCGACGACGGCGGTGTCCGCAGCGATATCACCATCGCCAGACTCGACGAGGACACCTTCCAGGTGGGCGTCAACGGCAACATCGACTTCGACTACTTCCGGGTGGAGGCCCGCAGGCAGACGGCGGCCGAGGTCAGCCAGTGGGTGCAGGTGCGGGACATCACCGGCTCCACCTGCTGCATCGGCCTCTGGGGGCCGCTGGCACGCGAGGTCATCGGCAAGGTCAGCAGCGACGACTACAGCAATGACGGCCTGCGCTACTTCCGGACCAAGCAGGTGCGGATCGGCGGCATCCCGGTGACGGCCATGCGGCTGTCCTACGTGGGAGAGCTGGGCTGGGAGCTGTACACGACGGCCGAGAACGGGCTTCGGCTCTGGGATCTGCTGTTTGAAGCGGGCCGGGAGTTCGGAATCATCGCCGCCGGACGCGGGGCCTTCAACAGCCTGCGGCTGGAGAAGGGCTACCGGCTCTGGGGCACGGATGTGACTCCTGAGCACGATCCCTACCAAGCCGGACTCGGCTTCTCCGTGAGCAAGGACAAGACCGGCTACGTTGGCGCCGAGGCCCTGGCGGCGAGGCGGGAACAGCCGGCAGCCAAGCGCCTGCGCTGCCTGACGGTCGACGACGGCACCTCGGTGGTGCTGGGCAAGGAACCTGTGTACGTCAACGGCGCGCCGGCTGGCTACGTCACCAGCGCCGCCTACGGCTACACCGTGTGCAAACCCATCGCCTACGCCTGGCTGCCGGCCTTCCTCGAGGAAGGCGACGGCGTGGAAATCGAGTACTTCGGTCGCCGCGTTCCGGCAACGGTGACGCCGGAGCCGCTGGTGGATCCGAACATGGAGCGCCTGCGCGGCTGACACGACGAAAGTCAGCGGGACGGTCCGCACACCTTGCGGGCCGCCCCGCTGCTTTCCATGCCCTCTTGATCTCAACGCCTAATCTCAACGGATGGGAAACCTGCATGATCAGCGAAGAAAGACTTGATAGGTATCTTCAGCGGCTGGCCTCCCAGTCGCCCACTCCCGGCGGCGGAGCAGCCGCCGCAGTGTCCGCCGCGCAGGCCGCGGCGCTGGTGGGCATGGTCGCCAACTTCACGACCGGCGAGAAATACGCCGTGCATGCCGATAACGTCCAGCGTGTGCTTTCGGCAGTTGACGAGCTGATTCCCACGGCGCTGCGGCTGGCAGACGAGGACGAGCAGGCCTTCGAATCCGTGATCGCCGCCTACGCCCGGCCGCGGAACGGAACAGGCGAAAAAGAGGCACGGACCGCAGCCATCCAGGAAGCTCTGGTGCAGGCCACCGTACCGCCCTGGAACCTGGTCATAGTTGCCCAGCAAATCGTCGAGCTCGGCCAGGAACTGGCCGGCTACGCCAACCGCAATGTCCTCAGCGACATTGCGGCAGCTGCGGAGGCAGCCAGGGCAGCGGCAGCAACCGGTCGGGTGAATCTGGAAGTCAATCTCGCCGGGATCAAGGACCCCGCTTATGTCGAAAGGCTCCAGGCGAAAATTTCCGCAGCCGGGGAAACCGTTGATGCCTGTGGCAACCTGTCCGCCCACGTTCGGAAGTTGATGACCCAATGACAGCTGCCCTCCTCACCGGAACCGAACTCGCCCGCGGCCTGCGCCTCGATGTGGAAGCAAAAGTCAGAGAACTGCGGGCCGCCTGCATTGAGCCGCACCTGGCCGTGGTCGCGGCCACCGAAGATGAATCCGCGGCATGGTATGTGCGCTCCATCAGCAGAGCGGCCGCCGGATCCGGACTGTTGTGCAGCATTATCGATCTGGGTCCGGATGCCTCCGCCGAGGCCATCAAGTCGGCACTGAGCGGCCTCAGCGACGATCCCGCAGTCCACGGCATTATCCTCCAGACGCCGCTGCCGGCAGGGGTGCCCGCCTATGAACTCACTCCGTATATCACCCCCGGCAAGGACGTCGACGGTGCCAACCCTCTGTCGCTGGGCCGGCTCGCGGCAGGACAGGACGCCTTTGCTCCGGCCACGGCCGAAGCCGTTGTTGCCCTCCTTGACCATCACGGAATCGGCACGGAAGGAAAGCAGGTCGCCGTCGTGGGACGATCAGTCGTCGTCGGCAAGCCACTGCTGCATCTGTTGCTGGAACGGAATGCGACAGTGACGATCTGCCATTCCCGCTCCATGCCGCTGGAAAAGTACACCACTGCTGCCGACATCGTTGTTGCAGCTGTGGGACGGGCACATCTGCTCACGGCCAGGCACATCGCAGATCAGGCTGTGGTCATCGACGTGGGCACCAATGCGCTGGATGACGGCACGCTGGCCGGTGACGTGGAACCCGTCTCCGTCGGAACAGTCGCCTCGGCGCTGTCCCCCGTCCCCGGCGGCGTAGGTGCCGTGACGACGGCCCTCATCCTGCAGCACACCGTACAGGCAGCTGGCAGGACGCTATCCTACGAGCGGCCGGGTGCGCTGGACCTGGACAGCAGCGACCTTCTGACGGTTCCGTAGCAGACGAAAGGACGCCATCGTGGTTTCTAATGCCATTACCCACTGGGCCGAGCTGCGGCCTGGAGACCAGATCGAGATCTGGGACGGCTTTTACTCGGCCACGGGAACGGTCGACCAGATCGGCAGCAACGCTGCGGTCATCTGGGTGCACCTGGACCGCGGCATGGGCCGGAAGCTGTACCACTGCAAGGACGAGGTCCAGCTCAGCCGGCTGGCCGCCTTTTGAGGGGTCTGTAAGCAAGCCACATCGAGCAGGAGGGCCGGGTTTTTCCCGGCCCTCCTTTCTGCCGCCGTACGTGCGGGCGGAGTAGTGCGATTCCCCGCGACGTCGACGGGCAACAGGCGAGGACGGGCAGCACAGAACGGCGGTGGGGAAAATTCCCCACCGCCGTTCTGCTGGCTCAGTTCACTCTTCGATTCAGCTCAGCTGGGGTTCTTCGCGGTGCGGGATGAACCGGACGAACATGGCCTTGTAGCCGGGGGTGTTGGATTCGCGGGCCACGTTCTCCCGGTGC